>NZ_JBALOS010000235.1:0-230 GCF_036962765.1 Neobacillus drentensis | reverse complement strand
CGCCCCTTCTATCATTATATGCCCCAAATCGTATCCATACCTTTCAGTTCCAAAGATAAAAACAGAAAAAGGCGGATAGGGAGGTCTGTCTATGATATTTCCTTGTTCATCGGAATGAAATTTAACCTGTCTAATTTCCCCAGCATTAACCACGGTATTTAAGATACTTAACGTAAACAAGGTTACCAAAAATAATGCACTAATTAGGAACCTTTTTCTTTTCATTAAAA
>NZ_JBALOS010000234.1:0-12803 GCF_036962765.1 Neobacillus drentensis | reverse complement strand
GATTTTTAAAGTGATATTATTGTAAGAGTAAATATTATTTTGATATCTTATGTTACCACCAGGTACTAACTATTTGGAATCAAGCTAAGTTACACGGGGAACCCAAATTCTAAACTACCAAGAATGGAGATTGAAAATTGTGGATTTGAAATCATTGATCGCACCAGAACACTTTAATTTAGCAAGTGAAATTTCTAAGCATGACTCCGAAAAAATCGCTTTACGCTGGCAAAATGAACTCGGAGAAACGATAACGATCTCTTATGCTCAGTTAATCACAAAAGCCAATAAACTTGCCAATGGGTTAACTAAATTAGGACTAGAGAAAGGTGACCGGATTGTTGTCATGAGTACACGTCTCATTGAATCATATGTCATCTATTTAGCTTGTTTAAAAGCAGGATTAGTCATTAGCCCATCATCAGAACTTTTAAGGGCAAAGGATTTAGTGTATCGCTTGAATCATTCAGAAGCGAAAGCCGTCATTTCTTATTCCGAGTTAGTTGAAGAATTTGAAAATATAAGCGAGGAAACACCATTTTTACAATTTAAGATTGCCTTTGGTCAGGAAGTACCAAATTGGCTTTCGTTAGAAGCTTTAGTAGAAGAGGAATCAGACATTTACAATGATGTCGATACGCGAAGTGAAGATACTGCCTTTTTAGCTTATACTTCCGGGACTACCGGACAGCCTAAAGGGGTTGTACATAGCCATGGCTGGGGCTACGCTCATTTACGAATTGCGGCTTCCAAATGGCTGAATATAAGTGAGGACGATCTGGTTTGGGCTACAGCTTCCCCAGGATGGCAAAAATGGGTCTGGAGTCCATTCTTATCCATTCTCGGATCTGGAGCAACAGGATTTATCTATCATGGCAGGTTTAATCCGCACAAATACTTACGTCTTCTTCAAGATCACAAAGTAAATGTTTTGTGCTGCACACCTACCGAATACCGTATGATGGCTAAATTAGATGATCTATCTACCTTCGACCTATCCCATTTACACACGGCTGTTTCTGCAGGTGAGGCACTGAATCGGGAAGTCATCGATGTGTTTAGAGAACAATTTAAGATCCTGATTCGCGATGGCTACGGCCAGACAGAAAGTACGTTATTGATTGCTAATTTAAATACCAATGAGGAAAAATTAGGATCTATGGGGCAGCCACTGCTTCACGAATTTATTGAAGTCATCGATGATACTGGAAATCCAGCACCCATCAAACAAGTCGGTACGATTGCGATTAAGAGCGATTTCCCCGCTTTATTTAAACAGTATTATAAAAATCCGGAAACCACCGCTTCTTCCTATCAGGGTCAATATTTTTTGACAGGTGACCGTGCGATGAAAGACGAGGATAACTATTATTGGTTCCAGGGTAGAAAAGATGATGTCATTATCAGTTCTGGGTATACGATTGGGCCCTTTGAAGTAGAAGATGCATTAATGAAACATAAATCGGTTAAGGAGTGCGCGGTAGTTGCATTGCCGGACCCCATGAGAGGAAACGTTGTTAAAGCATTTGTTGTGTTGAAAGACGGGACTCTAGGTACAGCAGAGTTGACCAAGGAATTACAGGGGTTTGTAAAAAAATTAACAGCGCCTTATAAGTATCCACGGGTGATCGAATATATTGAGGGACTGCCTAAAACAGATTCAGGAAAAATTCGTCGTGTAGAACTGCGAACACAACGATAATGAATATGAGATTTGGACATTTATTACATTAGATATAAATCTTTACACACTTCCAAATCGTGGTATAATAAGCCGTATTAAATTTACAAATATTTCGGTGAATGTTTTAAAAATCCATCAAAGAAGTGTTGTGTAATGAATAAATTAGAACTGAATATTAGGCATAGAACGGTTTCTTTGTTAGATAAGTATTTTTCTGGCGAATCCATAGATTACAAGAAAATATTTGCGATTATCCTACCCATTTTCGTAGACCAGGCCTTTTTAATCATCATGAGTTTATTAAACACAGCGATGATTAGTTCGGCTGGAGTGGCAGCGGTAAGTGCCGTAAGTATGGTAGATTCATTGAATATTTTCCTAGCCAATGTCTTTATAGCTGTCGCAACAGGCGGTACCGTGATTGTGGCCCAATATAAAGGGAGCGGGAATGGGGAGATGGTGTCCAAAACTGCCACACAAGCGATAACTGCCGTTACCCTATTTTCAGTCCTAATCAGCACCTTAGTCATCATTTTTCATACGCCAACCTTAAACCTTTTATTTGGTAAAGCGGAAGCAGATGTATTTCAAAACGCCCGGATCTATCTTATCGGCAGCTGTCTTTCTTATCCATTTATCGCTATCTTTCAGGCGGTGACTGGCGCTTTAAGAGGTGTGGGAGAGACGAAACCCTGCTTAAATTTATCGTTATTAATGAATGTAACCAATACGATTCTAAATCTATTATTGATTACATTCTTTAACATGGGTGTGGAAGGGCTCGTCATATCCACGCTTTTGGCTAGATTTTTAGGAATGGCCGCTTCTTTGGTTTATGTCTTAAAATACAATGAGACCATCCGTTTCAAGATAAAAAGTGCGGTTAGAATCGACCTGTCTATTTTAAAAAAGGTAATGTTTATTGGGCTGCCTTTCGCTGCGGAACAAATCTTTTTCAATGGTGGAAAGCTGCTTACGCAAACATTTATTGTCCAGTTAGGCACCCTTTCACTTACCGTTTATGCGATCGGAAATGCAATAATGATGGTATATCAAATCGGACCTAATTCTATCGGAATCGCCATCGTCACCATTGTGGGGCAGTGTATGGGGCGAAGGAATATTGCGGACGCGAGGAAATTTATCTTTTCGTTAATTGGACTTTCCTCGATTATTTTTGTCATTGCCGCTTTCTTGTTATTACCATTGTTTCCGGTGTTGATAAAAATGTTCAATCCACCGGAAGAAATTGTTCCCACAATCTTTACACTTGTGTTAATAGGTGCCATTGCCCAACCACTTCTATGGTCACCCAGCTTTATTATGCCATCCGCTTTACGGGCAGCGGGGGATTCGAATTTTACTTCGATCGCCTCTTTGCTGTCGATGTGGTTGTTACGGGTCATCTTAGGTTATGTTTTAGGAATTACCTTAGGTTTTGGGATTATCGGTGTCTGGGTAGCCATGATTGTGGAATGGGGTATTCGAGGATTCATCTTTGGATGGCGGTTCAAAGGGAAAAAGTGGTATGCACATAAACTGGTTTAATATCTTGAAAAAACCTCCTCAACCATTTTCAATTGAGGAGGATTTTTCATATAATCATCATAGATACATCATAGAAGGAGGACCATCTTGGAGAAAACTGGAGTCATTTCACTAGGGGAAGCATTTGTAGACTTTATTTCAATGGATCAAACCAATACTAAATACCAGCGGCTGTTGGGGGGAGCTACCGTAAACTTAGCAGTGGGGATAAGGAGACTCGGACTTCCTGCTTATTATTTATGTAAACTAGGGAGCGATGAAATAAGTCAATTTGTTGAACAAGAATTAGAGAAAGAACGAGTAGATACTTCATTTTCGGTTCATGCCGCGAGCAAGAAAATTTGTGGTGTGTATGTTCATTTAAATGAAATCGGTGAGCGTTATTTTCATTCATACATAAACCTTACTCCAGATGAAGTGTTATCTGATAATGAATTGCGAAGGGAAGTTTTTGAGAGGGCGAAGATTTTTTATATTGGTTCAGGAACGCTTTTTCATGAGCAAGCAAAGAGAACAACTAAAACAGCGTTGAAATATGCCAAGGACGCTGGCAACATCATTGCTTTTGACGCTAACCTTCGTCTCAAACGTTGGGAAAGTGAGGACCATTGTCGTCAAACAGTCTCTTCCTTCCTTAAACATGCTGATATCGTCAAACTTGCAGAGGATGAACTACATTTTTTAACGGAAACAGATTCATTGGAGGCTGGTATAGCTCAGTTATCTAAATTGAAGATTCCTTATCTGTTTATCACGATGGGAAGCAAGGGTGCATGTGCTGTTATTGATGGTCAACAAGTTTTCGCACCAGCTCCGGCCGTCCATGCCATCGATACAACAGGGGCAGGGGATGCCTTTATGTCCGCTCTTTTGTATTGCTTTCACGAAAAAGGGATGCCGGCGAAACTGTCCCAAATCAAAGAGTACCTTCAATATGCAAATAAAATAGGAGCTGCCGCGACAACAGAAATCGGCTCTCTGACCGTAAATGTTGATAAAAAAATCTAACTGGAAACCTGGGTCTAACATTCATATGGGCTCAGGTTTTTCAATTGGGTTCAGCATTAGATGTTGTGCACGTATACTAAATGTTGTTGAAGTTAGGAATATTCAAAATAATGATTACCTAATGCGTACAACTAATGTATAATGTTTTAAACAATGATAGGGAGAGGTTTTTTTAACATGAACTCATATATAAAAGATCAAATTGAACAATTTCAAGAAAAGAATAAGAACCGGGGATGTCTTTTGGTTAGCTGCCCGGACCAACCTGGAATTGTTGCGGCCATTTCAAAATTTTTGTACTCCTTTAATGCAAATATTATCGAATCCAGCCAATACTCTACTAATCCCGAGGGCGGAACTTTTTTCATTCGGATTGAATTTGAATGTCCAGGTCTAAAGGAAAAAGCGCTAGACATGGAGAATAAGTTTGCTGAAATTGTCGAACAGTTTTCGATGGAGTGGAACTTTACCCATGTATATCATGTGAAAAAAGCGGCAATCTTTGTATCAAAAGAGCTTCATTGTTTGCATGAGCTTTTATGGGAATGGCAAAGTGGAGATCTAATGGCTGATATTGCCCTAGTTATCAGCAATCATGAAACCGCAAGAGAAGTTGTTGAAGGACTAAACATCCCGTTTTATTACGTTCCAGCCAATAAAGATATCCGCGGACAAGCTGAAGCCGCTCAACTTAAACTACTAAAGGAGTATGAGATTGATTTCGTTGTATTGGCCCGCTATATGCAAATCTTATCTCCGAAATTTGTCGAAGAAAATCCTAACAAAATCATTAATATTCATCATTCATTCTTACCAGCCTTTGTGGGTGCAAGACCCTATGAGCGGGCATTTGACCGTGGAGTGAAATTGATCGGTGCGACTTCTCATTATGTGACCAATGACCTGGATGAAGGACCTATCATTGAACAGGATATCAGTCGGGTTGATCATCATGATAATGTTGATAGTCTTAAAAAAATTGGCCGTAGAATTGAAAGAAGTGTCTTAGCACGAGCTGTTAAATGGCATATTGAAGACCGTATTATCGTCCATCAAAATAAAACCATTGTTTTCTAAAATCCCTTTCCGAGGGATTTTTTTTTTAGATTTAAAAACGTGAATTTTTCCATTTTTTCAATAAAAATCTTGAACTATTCGAAAGTTAGCTGAATATACATTTAAGAAAGAGCAGGGAGGGGAGAGATTGAGTTTTCAGGCCGATCATTTGTCGGAACCAAGAAGAAGAATCGTTCGTGCGATTAAAACAAGCGGTGCTTCGTCCATGAGTGAACTTGCTTCATTTTTGGAAATGTCCGGTGAGGCTGTCCGTCAGCATCTCCTCCATTTAGAAAAGGACGGCTGGATTATTCGAATTGCCGAAAAGAGGAATGGCATTGGCCGGCCTCACATACGATATCGATTAACCTCTGCTGGCGAACATCTCTTTGAAAAAAACTACGATCACTTAACGATTGAAGTACTTGACACGTTGGTCAATCATCTCGGAATGAATGCACTTAAAGAGGTGCTTACCGCAATGATTGATGAAAGGGTGCGTGACTGGGAACCGAAATTGCGGGGGCTTAGTACAATCGAGAGATTAAATGTTCTTACTAATTATTATGCAAAAGATGACTTTTTTATGGAAGTAGTCAAAAAGGATAAGGATTATTACCTGATTGAGCGAAATTGTCCCTTTCATAATGTTGCTCTCCGACGTCCCATCTTGTGCAGTGTTACTGTTTCTGTTCTTACACAGTTGCTTGGATGTAAGGTGCATAGAGAACAACGTCTTCAAAATGGTGATGGTTGTTGCGCTTTTCGTGTTCATCTAAATGAACAAGTGGATGAAAACACCACATGTTTAATCATTGAGAATGAATCTTCTAATACCATGTCAAAGGAATGATATGTCATGACAAGTGATCAGTTTCTTTTATTAGCTGAAAAGTTCCCAAGCTTGTTTAAACCATATACAGAGGAGAACCATCGAAATGTAATGGATGTTACCAATTTTACCTCCGCAATTAGACAGTTAATTAAACTGTGTGGTGATGATCCTGATCGAGATGGACTACAAGATACTCCTTTTAGGGTCCTTAAAGCATTCCTCGAGTACACCGAAGGCTATCAGGAGGATCCCAAACTTCACCTCGAAAAGATGTTTGATATTCAACATTAAGGACTAATTTTAGTAAAGGAAATTGAATTCTTTTCAATGTGTGAGCATCATTTCTCGCCTTTCTTTGGCGTCGCCCACGTAGGTTATATCCCGAATGAAAAAATCACTGGTTTATCGAAAATTGGCCGAATGGTCGATGGGTATGCAAAAAGATTTCAAGTGCGAGAGAGACTTACATCCCAGATTGCCGCCGCCATGGAAGAGGTTTTGGAACCGCAAGGAACCATGGTAGTCATTGAAGCAAGGCATATGTGTATGTGCAGCAGGGGAACGAAAAAGTCCACCACGTCAACAACCACTTCCAGTATTCATGGAGTATTTGAAACACACGCAGATTTACGTTCTGAATTTTTCTCATTAATAAAGAACTAAGGAGTTGTGATAAGAATGGAAAATCAAATTAAGATAAACGATAATGGTCCACTAGTTGTAAGTGGTGAGTTTCAAATAATGGATGCAGAGGGAAATGAATATCCAAAAAAGGGGAAAGTTTATCTTTGCCGTTGTGGTCATTCCAACAAAAAACCGTTTTGTGATGGTTCACATAAAAAAGGAGGATTCCAAAGCAGTCCAAGAGCATCTGATTAATAGAAAAGGATGAAAGGGGTGTCAGGTAACACTCTTGTCATTTGTTTCTTTTTGTACGTGGTATTGTGGTATTTTTGAATCATTTACTTGCAGCCAGGATGGGCAAACCCAACCTGGCTGTTTTAATATCCAAGACTCTTTATTGCGGTCACAGAGAAGGATTGATAAGATAGTATCAGGTATGTGCCACCATGAAGAAAATTCAACTTAAATTACGATTTATTATAAACTAAGTAGAAGATGAGAGGCGGTATTAAAATGACAACAGGTAATAATGTGAAAATTACAGTAGAAACAACAGTTAATGCTCCAGTAGAAAAAGTATGGGAATATTGGACAGAGCCAAAACATATTACCCAATGGAACAATGCTTCAGATGATTGGCACACGCCTATTGCTGAAAATGATTTAACGGTTGGCGGAAAATTCCTAACAAGAATGGAAGCAAAGGATGGCAGTTTTGGCTTTGATTTTGGTGGGATCTATGATGAAGTGAAATTAAATGAGGTTATTTCTTATACTTTAGGTGATGGAAGAAAGGTTACTATTACTTTTAAAGGTCAAGGAAACGAAACCCAGGTAATCGAAACTTTTGATGCGGAAACCACCAATCCAATTGAAATGCAACAAGCAGGATGGCAGGCAATTTTAGATAACTTTAAAAAATATGTAGTGCAATAAACAAATTGAAAAGATTTTTTTTCAATTTTCATGCTTCAAAAAAAGGGAGAGAATCAGTATAAAGCTGATTCTCTCTTTTGGTTTCAGGGATGTTTGTTGGCAATTTGGTCATAGTTAGTTTTATTTACAAAAAAGAAACATAATTAATGGTAACGATTCTAAATATTTGAATAAACTCGGCGTTACACTGGGTACGGATTAAATAAAAAAGTGACAGGCACCCCATTAAATGGATGATGCCTGTCACTTTTTTACAGATTAAAAACGGGAATGAACTTTTACTCCTTGTACCCAAACTTCACGAATGTTTTCTGGGTTAACTAGATACATAATCTTTTGGAAGATATCATGTAAATTTTCATTTGCATGATAAATAGGAAGTTTTGAATATGCAACTGACGTATCAATGATTTGTACATCCCATGCATAGTTTTCCTCTAAGCGACCGATCGGCAAATTTAAACTTTCTCCGCCACCAGCCGTTGCGAAATAGAATGCTTCATTTATAGTGATGCGTGAATTAGCTACCCCGCGCTCCTCCGTTGGAAGAATGCTGTTCACGCCATCTTCTAACATTCTAGAGACAATCACCGCTTGTCTAATATTATTAATAAGGCTCGGTGAAAAACCGCCAGAAATGTCGGTTCCTAAACCAATTTCAACCCCTTTGGAAAGCAAATGTGCGATGGGTATGACGCTATTGGCAAAGTAAGCATTAGAGATGGGACAATGGCAAACAGCAGTACCTGTTGCAGCAAATAAATCGGCGTCTTCATCAGTTAAGAAATTACAATGCGCCATAACCGACTTTTCGCCCAATAAACCAAATTGATGTAAAGCAAACGCATCATTCTTACCGAAGCGATTCTTTACATAACCATGTTCCCAATCACTTTCACTACAGTGTGATTGGACATACGTGTCGTACTTTGCAGCTAATTCTCCTAACCCTTTTAACGCATTATCCGTACAGCTTGGAATAAAACGTGGGGTTACGACAGGATAAACACCCTGTTTCGCGCTCTTTGCTAGTTTATTTACAGCTAAAATAAATTCCTCAGTGTCAGCTAAGGCCGTTTGTGAATCTGCGTCACGATAATAATCTGGATTCTGTTCAGGATTATCCATCACAACCTTTCCAACTAGACCGCGCTGCCCTTTTTCAGCGCATATTTCTGCTAGTAATAAACTTGCTTCTTTATGTACAGTGGCGAAATAAAGTGCCGTAGTTGTTCCATTTGCGAGTAAGGTGCTAACGACATCTTGGTAGACATCTTTCGCGAAATCTAAATCCGAAAATTTCGACTCAAGAGGAAAGGTATAGGTGTTTAACCAATCATAGAGTGGAATATCTAATGCTGTTCCAGCCTGAGCCCATTGCGGAGCATGTACATGTAAATCGACAAAACCAGGTAAGAAATATTGACCTGCAGCTAAGCGATGAAAGTTTTCTTTCTCTTGATAAGCATCTAGTAAAGGCTGGTAGTCAGCCTCTTCCGGGGAAACGACTTTTTCAATCATTCCGTTCTCGTTAATACAGAAAAGATTATCTTTTAATAGTTTGACTTCTTTTGGTGACTTGCTGGAAAAAGCAGTCCCCTGGAATACTTGTGTATATTTTTTCATGGATGGCACCTTTATGTTTGTATTTTTAAAATAAATGTTGGCTCTCCTATTATTGTAAGGATTTAACTTACTATTTATCATATCAAAGCACACTATTAAATTAAAATTTAAAAGGTATCAAATTTCTAGTGAGTACTGGCAATTTTTGCATAGTCCATCAGCTTTTGGAAATACTTACAAAGGTGAAAAAAAGGAGGGTTATAAATGGTCGATCAAGGAAATGGAGAGAATGAACATTCTGAAGAAATACTGACGAATCGACAGGGACACCCAGTAACAGATAACCAAAATGTTCGGACTGTTGGAAACCGCGGACCAATCACGTTAGAGAATTATGATTTCTTAGAAAAAATCAGCCATTTTGACCGTGAAAAAATTCCGGAACGTGTCGTTCATGCACGGGGTGCTGGTGCCCATGGATATTTTGAGTCATATGGAACAATAAATGGCGAACCGCTTTCAAAATATACGAGGGCGAAGGTGTTTACGAACGCAGAAAAACAGACACCTGTTTTTGTTCGTTTTTCGTCCGTCGTTCACGGCGGGCATTCACCAGAAACATTACGAGACCCAAGAGGATTTGCTGTTAAATTTTATACAGAGGATGGAAACTGGGATTTAGTAGGGAATAATTTAAAGATATTCTTTATTAGAGATCCATTAAAGTTCCCTGATATGGTGCATTCGTTTAAGCCAAGTCCGGTCACCAACCTGTCAGATCCGGAGAGAATGTTTGATTTCTTATGTCAAACACCGGAATCTATGCATATGATCACCTTTGTCTTTTCGCCTTGGGGTATTCCTGCCAACTACCGGCAAATGCAAGGGTCAGGTGTTCATGCGTATAAATGGGTGAATGAAGATGGGAAGGCTGTTCTCGTAAAATATCATTGGGAGCCAAAACAGGGCATAAAAAATCTTTCCCAACAAGAGGCAGATGAAATTCAAAGTAAGAATTATAGTCATGCCACTCAAGATTTATATGAAGCCATTGAAAAAGGTGACTATCCAGAATGGGAACTGTATGTTCAAATTATGGAAGATGGTGAGCATCCGGAACTGGATTTCGATCCATTGGATCCGACAAAGCTATGGTATAAGGAAGGTTTCCAATGGCATAAGGTTGGGAGAATGGTATTAAATAAAAACCCGGAAAATTACTTTGCTGAGGTGGAACAAGTAGCTTTTGGCACGGGTGTCCTCGTGGATGGTCTTGATTTCTCAGATGATAAATTATTACAGGGGCGGACATACTCTTATTCTGATACACAGAGGTACCGTGTGGGCACCAACTACTTGCAGCTGCCGATCAATCGACCAAAAACTCATGTAGCCACAAATCAAGAAGGCGGGCAAATGGATTATAGACAAGATTTCGGAAAGTTAAAAAATCCTCATGTCAATTATGAACCATCCATCATCGGGGGATTAAAAGAAGTTAAAAACCCAGGAAAAGAACATCAGCCATATGTAGAAGGAAACTTAGTGAGAGAGAGAATCTCGCGCGAAAATAACTTTGGTCAAGCTGGTGAAACCTACCGACGCTTCAACGATTGGGAGAAGGATGAATTAATTTCAAACCTATCAGGTGCACTGGCTGCCTGTCGGAAAGAAATTCAAGACAGAATGGTGGATATGCTGACACAATGTGATCCTGATTACGGTAAAAGGATTGCTGAAGGAATAAAAATGGCTGGGAAAACACCAGATTCAAAAATGGAAGAAGCAGTGAAACAAGCAGAGGAAATGGGACAACCTTCCGACCCGTATTAAAAAAGAATAAAGATAATGAAGGCGGGGGTAGTCACCCTCGCCTGTTATTTTCAATAATCACAACAACAGACCAAACTTAGTCTTAATGGTTACGCTCAATTAGACGATAACTTGTAAATTCTAGCTTTTTTGTCGTTTCCAGCTGGATTAATTCTCCATGTTCCAAATGAATTCTTTTTGAAAATAGAGGTCCATCATAGACAAAAGTATGATATTCACCTGATTCTCCCATTGGACAAATAGAAGTCTTTTGGACATCTTGAAGGAACGATTCATCGATGATTCTGCCGAGCCATGCGTCATCTAATAGATCTTCCCGTACACGAATCACGATTGCTTCATAACCCGAATCGACAAACTTATCCAGGGATTGTAGCGCTGCTTCCTTTTTCATCCATAGTGGATACAGAGAATCTACACCTGCAGTGCTAGCGACTTTTTCTCCCCATTCCCGGTGTTCATCTAGATATAGATCTCCGTAAGCAATTCCCGTTACATTAAATTGATTTTTCAAGGATTGTACGGCTTTGACAAATTGACTTGTATAGTTTTCGTATGTACATTCGATAAAATGAACAGGTAGGTTTAAAGCTTCACCTTGTAGTTTAATCATTTCTATTCGCTCTCCATGGCCAAATGTTCGGCCCAATTCTATGGGAACAGTTGTAAGCAAGAAAGCCACCTCATATCCTTGCGAATGTAAAGTATCTAATGCCATGCAACAATCCTTTCCGCCACTCCAAGATAAAGCTATTCTTTTTTTCAAGATTCATCATCCCCATTTAAGATATTTTCATTGTATGTAATATTGATATTTTATCATAAAGACAAAACTATTGAGTTGCTGCTGGAGAGACATGGAGAAAAATTGCGTAAAAATAGGTTTGTATTATACAAAATTGAATAATTTATTCTAAAAAGTATAAATTTTATCAATTATCTGATATAACTGTATTATCAAGATGTTTGCCTCGTATTCTATTCAATAATGAATAATATAATGTTTGTTGGAATGAAAGAAAGGAGGGTTATTTGTGAGTGTTGAAAAAAATTTTTGGAATGAGAGTGAAGCCATACTCCATTCATTACAAGACGATATTTTAGTCACCGATACAGATGGGATTATTTTAAAGGTAAGTGAAGCAACCGAAGGAATTTATAATATGAAGTCAAATGAAATGGTCGGACGCTCCGTTTATGAACTTGAAAAAGAAGGTGTTTTTACACCAATTTTGACACCGTTGGTCATTAAAGAAAAAAAGAAAATTACCCTAGTCCAAACAACCAATAATGGGGAAAAGTTGCTTGTAACGGGGATTCCCGTCTTCGATTCGAACCATAATTTAGTGCGGATTGTCAGCTATTCTCATGATGTTACTGAGTTACTTAACATGAAAAAATACTTAACTGACATCGAAGACGAAATGGAACGAGTGAAAAGTGAACTTGAAATGCTTAGAAATCTACAATTTGATTCCGATGGAATGATCGCAACGAGTACGGAAATGAAAAAAGTACTCCAGCTCGCCTTACAAGTGGCAGAAATCGATGTCAATGTGTTACTGCTGGGTGAAACAGGAGTAGGGAAATCACATATTGCTAAATTCATACATAAAAAAAGTTCACGGAAAGATGGCCCTTTTATCGAGGTAAACTGTGGGGCAATCCCCGAAAGCCTTTTTGAGGCAGAGTTTTTTGGTTATGAATCAGGTG
>NZ_JBALOS010000233.1:0-16248 GCF_036962765.1 Neobacillus drentensis | reverse complement strand
ATACATTGTTAAATGGTCTAAATTTACATTGCCTATGGAACCATTATCAATCCGATAACTGATTACATTTTTACCTGCTTTTAAGCCCAATCGTTCTGAAGCAGTAAACCATTCATCCCAGCTGATTGGAGTTTTATCTGGTGAAATTGTTTTTACATGAACACCATTTACATATACATTGATATTTGCTCTTGCAGGCAATTGTGTCGTAGGATTATTAGTAGATTCTCCATCCACTTGTACACCATAAGCATATCTCACACCTACGATATAATCACCAGCTTCTTCTGCATTTACCACAAAACTTGCTTCAGCACCTGATTTGTTTGGCAAGTTAATATAACCAGTTCCTTGATAATTTGCATGGCTATTGTCTTTTGTAATATCTCCATAGAGAATAGCATCTTCTGCTTGATACATATCACCTTGTCCTAAATCGCCAGAAGGAAATTCTTGCCACTCATTTGAAGAAACTGGTTTACCGAAATTAGGTGTTCCATCTTCATTCCAGCCGAATTTCTTAATATTTACTTGTCGCCACCAGTTACGTCCAGTATCTTGATATACACGCGAATGATAAATCATCCAATCTTCCTTACCGTCTGCTGATTTTACAAATCCTGCTCTTGCAGGACCAGATACATCACTGGTAGCTACAAACACATTATTTGTACGTGTCCAAGAATCCTCGTTTAAGATATCCCCATCTGAATTCGTAAAATAAGATAAACGATAATCATTTGATGCATAGTCACCTTCTGAAACAGTGATAAAAACTTTTCCATCTTTTTGTAATACACGTGGACCTTCACCGCCGCCTCCTGGTAAGAAAGATCGGTTTGCTGTAATCGTATAAGGGTTATCCATTGGAGCGATTGCCGGACCGATTGGTTCTCCGGAGCCTAAGGTACCCCAAACAGCATAAAGTTGTCCATTATAGTCAAATACCGTAAAGTCGTTTGCTTGTTTATATACACCGTTTTCACCAGTATATATGGCACCTTTATCCACATATTCCCCTTGTGGGTCATCTGTGACAGATTCCAAAACCGTTGCCATATGTTTGTAACCATAATCTTTTAAGTCGGCACAGTAATAAATATACCATTTGCCATCAAAGAAGAAGATTTCCGGAGCAAAAATACGAGTTTGTGTTCCTTGTGAATCAAATACCAATACCTTTTCGCCTTGATCAGTCAGGGTACGAGATTTGGATACATAAACTTTATTGTTAGAGTCTAAGTTACTAGAAGATACAAAATAGTAAAATCCGTCTTTATACGTAACAAATGGATCCTGTCCTTGATATAATGGGTTGTTAAATTTGTCAGAAATAGAAGAACTTGTGACTCCCATTTCCTTCATAAAATTGGAACGGGCAATAGATAAGGTCTCAGTCGCCTTAATTAATAATTCTACCTTTTCTCTAGCATTAATCTTTTTGGCATTAATTGTGTCAAGCAATTTCTCCACAGTAATTTTTTTTGCCTTTAATTTGTTTAATACGTTTCCTTTTACTTTGTCTGCAAAGTTTTCTGTTAAATAATCTATCTTTTGAATTTCTGCTGTTAAATCACCTTTTTTAGTTTTAATCATATAATCTGGCGGCAAATATAGTGCTGATTCTGGAACTACTTCTCTTTTCTTGCTTGCACTTTCCCATTCCATACGAAGCCAAGACCCCCCCCAGCCTTGTAAATATTCAACTTTAATATCATAATGTTTTCCTGCTTTCAAAGATACTGGGATACTAACTTGTGGGACTTCCCATGTTTGCTGCCAAAAGTCAATGATCATCTCTCCATTAATCCATAGTCTGAACCCATCATCACCTTCCATATGAAAGGTATAATCTTCTGTATATTCTGGTACTATGGTTCCTGTAAAACGTGCAGTATTATAATCAGGTGTTCCTGATAATTGTTTAAAAATGCTCCCAAAAGAATCACCATTTAAATTTCCAACAACTCTTTCTCCTCGATAATCATTGAAATTAAATACATTAATATCTACTGGATTATTAGGGTTTTGTTCAGATTTATAGAATTCACCCAGTAAACCATGACCATCCATAGTTGGATCTGCAGCATTAACATTCGTGGGAATGTTAATCGTGCCTGCAAAGAGGATGATTGCCAAGAGTATTCCTATTATTCTTTTCATACTTGTTCCTCCTATTCTCTAATTCTCTTATTTATTTCGATTCCGCCAGGACATTCTGCCTCTTTTAATAATTTGCCATAATATTTTAGGACACCTTCTTTATCTTACAAAATACAATAAACAAATTTATTATCACCGGTTGTGCTCCACTATAAGTTACAGAAAAACTTTCCTCTGGAAAAACAGTCTTAGTAGCATTTGAGTTTACCGTTTTTAAAGTTAATCACCATTTCCCTTTGTTATGTGGCTTTCCAAAAGCAATTGCTATTTGTCATTTTTGCTCATAATGTTTCCTCCCTTTCCAATTCCACTATCAAAAAAGACTGTCGACAATACCCATTATTTCGGAGTTGTCGACAGTCTGAGGGAAGTATAGCTAGCATCTTTACTCCCCTCTAAATACCTGTATCCCAGTCTTAGTTTTGAAGACTTTGCAAAGTAAAATAATCAAAACTTGCCTTTACATTTTTACTGCTTCCCGTACTCGTACCGTATAAACCTACCATACTCACATTGATAGTAGATGTGATTGGGTCAGCCGCTTTTTCCCATTTTCCATTTGACCAGAAGAAGGTTGAATAGACATTACCAGTTTTTTTCACTTTTAAATAAACTGTGTCATCGCCTGGATGCGCCGCCATATTTTGTGGTTTACTATACTTCCCAGCCTCTTCCTTAGCTGTTTCGAGCTTCAAACCATTATCCCAAACGTGACCTAAGCGGATATAATTATCTTCGTCCTGCCAAATATACAATCCAGCCTGTTCATGATTATTTCGAACAGCAGCATTCACTTTTGTCGTAATTTCAAAATCTCCAGTTGGAGCATCCTGAAGGAAAACATTCTTAATTGTATTGATCTCCTGATAGCTGTCACCAGCTTGGGTTGTAATTGTTAGACGTCCTGGGTTCTCTGATAAGCTCCAATTGGAAGCATCCTCGCGGAAAACAGACCAACTATTTGACAATGTCGCTGAATCAAATTGATCAACTTTCGCATCCTTATCAATTGGCGCATTGATTTTATCCTTAAAGTCTTTTATTTGTTGCGTTAAATTACCTACTGCAGCAAATAGCTGTTCGGAAGTTGTGTTTTTGCCATGGTAAACTTTATTTGCTTCTTTAATGGAGTTCTTTAAAAATTCCATGGCATCTTTGGAATATTCTCCTGGTCCATCCCCCCTTGGTGAAGCTTTCTGAACATCCTGTGCATCCTGAATTTTTACTTTTAATAGATTTCGTGGGGATGAAAGTTCGATTAAGGATTGATTAGCTTCGCGAACGAGCTTTTCATCTACCTTTGCCATTTTTCTGTCATAAGTTAGCAGCCCATTTAACTCACCTTCTACGTCTGTAGTTTGAGTGTATACTGCCGCACTAAGACCATTCGAATACATAAAGCCTTTTAAGGAATTAATATAGTCAACATACGTATTCGTAACTTCTTCTTTATTTTTCAACATGACATAATTCCAGCCTGTTGTGCCCCACTCATGTCCCGGTGTTGCTAATCCTAGTCCACCATATTCTCCAATAACGGCAATCCTATTCTCTTCTACTTGCGGCGATCTTGGAGCTGTATACGTATGCCAGTCTAATACATCCCCAACTCCAGCATCCGTCCAACCACTTGCATTAGAGACTAGGCGAGTTTGATCAAGACTCTCAACCCATTTTGTCATCCGGACGGTATCATACTGTCCCCAGCCTTCATTAAATACAGTCCACAAGAAAATGGATGGATGGTTATACCTTTCTTGTATCATTTCATTGAATTCGTGTTCATACTGTTTTCGATACTCCACTGCACCATCCATACTCGGCATATCCTGCCATACGATCATCCCCATTTTGTCTGCCCAATAATACCAGCGTTCTGGTTCCACTTTAATATGCTTTCGAATCATATTAAAGCCAAGATTCTTTGTCTTTTCAATATCAAATTTTAATGCGTCATCCGTTGGGGCTGTTAAGCCGCTCTCTGGCCAGTAGCCTTGATCCAAAGGTCCCATTTGGAAAATGAATTCTCCATTT
Organism: Neobacillus drentensis; assembly: GCF_036962765.1. Taxonomy (GTDB): domain Bacteria; phylum Bacillota; class Bacilli; order Bacillales; family Cytobacillaceae; genus Neobacillus; species Neobacillus drentensis_C. The sequence goes on along the minus strand of NZ_JBALOS010000233.1, from coordinate 12,051 downwards.
AATAATGGACGGAGTTGACCATTGACCTTACCAAGGGAAATTTCCCGCATGCCGAAATAACTCTTGACTGTATCTACAACCCCAGTGTTATCCATAACATTGACTTGCAAATCATATAAGAACGGATCTTTTGTTGTCCATAAACGTGGCTCAGGTACAGGTAAGGAAAACTTTTCCCCTGCTTTACCAGTAGATTCACTCACTTTCTTGCCGTTTTTATAGACAATTGCCTCGATCGTTTTGTTTTCGAGATTCGTACCTCTTACTGACAGACTAACTTTATTTTCATGGATATCTGCTTCTGTTTTTATTGACTCAATATTTGCTTCAGAAACAGGCTCTAACCATACAGATTGCCAGATCCCAGATGTAGATGTGTACCAGATACCCTCTGGATTAGCGGTTTGTTTTCCTTTTGCCTGCCCGCCTTTTGTCTCGTCATATACCTCTACGATTAATTCATTTTTTCCTTTAACTAAATTGTCGGTTATGTCCAAGCTGAAAGCATCATAACCGCCAATATGGTCGCCAACCTTTTGTCCATTCACATACACAACCGTTTTATAATCAACTGCATCAAAATTTAATTTAACGCGATCACCCTTCCAATCGGATGGAATGGTAAAACTTCTTTTATACCACATATGTGATTCGGGTCTTTCGATCCCGGATAATGCTGATTCCACAGCATATGGGACAAGAATGGATTCGCTTAATTTTTTCCCTGAAGGAACAACCTCACCATTTAAAGCACGTTGAAATTCCCACTTCCCATTTAGGTTCATCCATTTGTCTCTTACGAGTTGCGGTCTTGGATATTCTGATAAAACATTATTTTCATCCACTTTATCAGCCCAAGGTGATTCTATATTGAATTGTGAGAAATTCTCTGCTCTATTAAGAAATGCAGCTACTTCTTCGCCATCGTTCGTAACGATTTTCCCTTCACCGTCATACTTGATTAACACTTGGTTTGCTGTTCGTTCGTAGACAGGTTCGACAGTTTCTATGACCAAAGTTGAGGGGTCATTTTTCTTTAAGGAAAGTTGATTGAATGCCCAGTCACGGCCAAAAACATTGATTTTAAAATGATCGTTAAGCCCGGCCGGCAAAGCAGCTAGGGCCTGATTGAACGTTAACTCAATATGTTTCCCATCTTCTAAAACCTTTGCCTCTTTGATACCTCCGCTTAAATCAGCATTATCTGGAAGGAAAAAGGCACTCCTTGGCACAATTTGTTTTTCTACATTATCACTGGACCAATACAATTTTAAATTGGCCCCTCCAAAATGCTCAAAGTATTCAATTTTTATGTCATATTCTTTACCTGCTTCAAACGAAATAGGTGCACTTTTCTGTTCAATGTCCCATTTATCCTCCCAAAAATCGATAGCTAATTTCCCATCAATCCAGACTCTGAACCCATTATCACCTTTCATGTAAAAGGTGTAATCTTCTGTAGTTTCTGGAACAATTTTTCCAGTCCACCGAGCTGCAACATTATCATTTTGTCCGGTGAACATATCGAATGTTGGGTTTAGTTCTGGAAAATTAATATCGTAATCTACTATGGTTGTTTTCAATTCATTGAAATCAAATTTTCCTTCACCTGAAGAGGTATAATACTCACCTTTAAGACCATGGGCCTTAACATTTTCTGCCGCTTTTACTGAAGATGGGGGTAATGTACTAAGTCCCACTGACTGTGAAAGGACAACTGTTAACGTTGATAAACAGACAAAAAGCTTCTTTTTCATACTTCTTTCTAGCCTCCCTTAAATTAACTTACATTTGAATGAATCGCTTTCAATTTGACACTCATAAAATGATAGAATCTATGTATGTATCTCCTCCTCTTTACTTTATTTTCAATTACCACTTTAACAAGAATTTTGTAAAATTGATTTACAATAAGACGTTTATTTTTGCAATTTTCGAATAATTATTTTTACCTATTTCTCTTCAACTATTGAATAATTTAAAAAAAATAGGATGTGAAGCCATCCTATTTTCCTTTTAATTATATAGTGGCGTGCTGACCTGCCTTTTCTGTCTGAACACTTGGTTCTGTGGAAGAAATGACTTTCTTTTTCCCTCGTTTTATTACAATAAGCCGCTGCAGTAAAATAAAGAGAAAGAGTAAAAAGCCTACCGCAATCTTTGTCCACCAGGAACTTAATGTACCCTGAAACATAATAATGGTTTGAATAATCCCCATGCTTAGGACTCCTAACGTTGGGCCAACTAGATAACCAACACCTCCAGTTAATAGGATCCCTCCGATCACACAGGCTGCAATAGCATCCATCTCCATTCCCATTACGTGAAGCGCATAACCTGACTGCATATAAATGGTAAAAACAAAACCTCCAAGTGCGGAGCTAAAGCCAGATAGTGTATAGACCAAAATCGTTGTTTTTTTCACAGGGAGCCCCATTAGCTTGGCTGAATTAACATTCCCACCAATTGCATAAACATTACGGCCAAACCTTGTGTATTTTGAAATGTATATGGCGATTCCCACAACAATCAGTGAAATAGTCGCACCTAAAGAAATATAGTTTTCTCCCATAATATAAATTTTAAAATCTGAAAGGGCAATAAACGTGTTATCTGTGATCTCAATGCTTTCTGTATTGATCAAATAGCATAACCCTCTAGCAAAGAACATTCCTGCTAGTGTGACAATCCAAGGGTGTAAATGAAACTTATATATGAGGTACCCTTGCCCCGCACCAAAGAGAATTCCGATTACTAGCGTCATGAGAATTACCAAATAAGCATTGACGCCATGCTGTAATAAGGAGGCCGTCACCATACTTATAAAGGCAACAAAAGATGCAACAGAAAGATCAATACCACCAGTAATAATAACAAAGGCCATGCCTGTCGCTACAATTATTAGATACGCATTATCAATAAACAAATTTAGAAACACCTGCATGCTGAAAAATCCTGTAAAGGAAAACGATCCATATCCATATAACAATATAATTAAAAGAAGGGTCGCAACAATAATGATATTGTTTTCATTGATTCGAATACCAGACTGTTTCATGCTTCACTCACCTTCTTCTTCATAGTAGGTTGTTTTACTAGTTTTCTAAATTCCTCTGACTGGAGGAGGCAAACGGAAATCACCACAATTGCTTTTACAACCATAGTAATTTCAGGCCTGATTCCCATTGAATAAATGGTAGTGGACAGTGTCTGAATAAACAATGCACCAATGACGGTTCCCCCAAGGTAGAATCTCCCACCGCGCATGGAGGTCCCGCCAATAACCACCGCTAATATAGCATCTAACTCAATCCAAAGCCCAGCATTATTAGCATCAGCACTACTAACATTTGAACTTACAAGAATGCCAGCAATCGCTGCGCAAATACCCGAAATCATATATACAATCAGAATGATTTTTCTAGGCTGAACTCCTGCAAATTTACTTGAGGCCCTATTAGAACCTATTGATTCCAAAAATAACCCTAGCGCAGTTTTCTTTTTTAAGAATAAGATTATGCCGAGAACGGCTAGACCAATATAGATCGCAAAAGGCAATCCAAACAAGAATCCCTTTCCAACATATCCGTAGGCCTCATTATTAATCGTTAATATTTGTCCACCTGTAATTAATTGAGCAATCCCTCGGCCAATTGTCAATAAAATCAAAGTAGCGATCATTGGTTGGATCTCAAAGTAGGCGATCAAGATGCCATTACATAGTCCACATATTAGTCCGATTACAATGGCAGAAAACAATGCGATTGGAACGGAAGTAGAATCAAGCAATGCGGCCGCTGCAGCTGCGGAAATCGCAAGGACAGAGCCGACAGAAATATCGATTCCTTCTTTTGCAATAACGAGCGTCATACCAATCGCAATAACAAGAAGTGGAATAACGCGATTAAGAATATCAATCAAGCTGCCAAATAGATGTCCATTCTTAACCTCTAGTTGGAAAAATCCCGGGATCAAGAGGAAGTTTATCAGCAAAAGAAAAACTAGCGCAACCAAGGGCCAAAAGATTTTTGTTTGAATAAAACTATTTATGGCTTGCTTCAACGACACCAGCTCCTTCAGCAATCATTTCCATAATATTGGTTACACTCATTTGCTCTCCCTCTAATTCACCAATTTGATAACGGTCTCTTAATACAACCACTCTGTCACAGCATGTAACCATTTCATCCAATTCTGCAGAAATAAACAGGATACTCATCCCTTCTGCAGCGAGATCTAGAATTAAATTTCGAATCTCCGCCTTTGAGCCTACATCGATTCCTCTAGTAGGTTCATCCAAAATTAATAGCTTTGGATTTGTGGCAAGCCATCGGGCAAGAATGACTTTTTGCTGGTTTCCCCCGCTCAAGTTCTCAATCCTCTGTTCCATGCTTGGAGTTTTTATGTTCAACAGTTCAATATATTTTTGGGCAATCACCTTCTGTTCTTTCATTGAGATATAGTTAAAAATTCCCTTTTTCGTTTGCAGTGCCAGCATAATATTTTCTCGTATGGTTAATTCTCCTACAATTCCTTCCACCTTGCGATCTTCCGGACAAAAACCTAGACCCTTTCCCATCGCCAGTTTCGGATTCATCGATTTCATTTTCTCGTTATCAATGACAAGGACACCTTCATCCGAAGAATCAATGCCAAATAGTAATTTGGCTAGTTCCGTTCTCCCTGAACCCAACAGTCCGGCCAATCCTAACACTTCACCCTTTCTTATAGATAGAGTAATAGGATATATGGAGCCTTTTTTCTCCAAACGGTTCGTCCTAAGAAAGTCAATCTTTTCTATTTTTGTTACTTGCTTGCGGGTATTCGATGACTCACCCCACTCTTTTCCAATCATTTTCGACACCAATTCCGTTCTTGTTAATTGGTTCGTTTTATATTCCCCAATCAGTTCACCGTTTCTTAGTACCGTTATTCGATCGGTTATTTCAAAAACTTGATCAAGAAAATGGGAGACAAAGACAATTCCCATTCCCTTGCTTTTCAAGTATCGCATCACTTCAAAAAGCTTCTTAACTTCATTGTTATCCAAACTAGATGTCGGCTCATCTAGTATTAGGACGCCACTTGATATATCAACTGCTCTCGCTATGGCGACCATTTGTTGAATTGCCGTCGAGTAGGAGGATAGAATTTGCTTGACATCAATTTCGATATTTAGTTTCTCTTTAAGTAATATCTCAGCTCTCCGGTACATTTCTTTCCAATCAATTCTTCCATTCTTTTTAGGCTCTCTTCCAATAAAAATATTTTCTGCCACAGATAAATTCTCACAAAGATTGACTTCCTGATATACCGTACTAATTCCTAGCCTTTGTGCTTCCTCTGCTGATCCCGGATTTATCAGTTGGTCTTGTAAATAAATCTGTCCTTCATCTTTTTCATAAACACCAGTTAGTACCTTTATCAAGGTAGATTTGCCGGCACCATTTTCACCCATTAACGAATGAATCTCACCCTTTCGCAAACAAAAATCTACATTTATCAGGGCTTTTACGCCTGGAAAGGTTTTTGAAATTTTCTTTACCTTCAGCAAATACTCTTCATTCATAATTAACACCTACCTAATTCGTAATATTCTTTTCGATAAGAAGTTAGTAACAGTATAAAAAATTCCATTTTATAAGTATTTAAAAAAAAAAAGTATTTTTTGTAAATTTCCATTTTATTTCATAAAAATAAACTCTTGGATAATCTTCCAAGAGTTTATTGATAACTTTCAAATTTAATAGGACCTTCGGTAAGATTCTTTTTTGGCCTGTTTTTGGTCAAATGTTTCTTCTGCTGTAATGATCTTTTGAGGAATTTCTATTCCATTTTCTAAGTCTTTTATTGCTTTCATTAACTGGGGACCAAGTAGTGGATTACATTCAACAGTAAAATTCATCTTGCCTAAGCTGAGAGAGTTAAAGGCCTTTTTGGTACCATCAATTGAAATAATTTTTATGTCAACCCCAGGATTCAAACCATAATCTTCTATCGCTTGAATAGCACCTAATGCCATATCATCATTATGTGCGTAGACAACGTTTATTTTTTTACCATAGGTTTCTAACGCTTCAATCATCCTTTTTTTACCTTTATCAAATGTAAAATCTCCGGAATAGGATTTTAAAAGCTGAAATTTTGGATCCTGCTGTATAATCTCATTAAATCCTAGTTTACGATCGACTGCTGGAGCAGAATTTACAGTCCCTTCGATTTCAATAATATTAAGAGGTGCCTTAGCTGACTCTGAATCTGAAGCCAGCCATTTCCCTGCTCTTCTTCCTTCCTCGACAAAGTCTGAGCCAATAAAAGATGTCCAAAGTGACTGATCATCCACATTTATTTCACGATCAGAAAGAATGATCGGTATGCCTGCGTTTTTTGCTTCCTTCAACACTTGGTCCCAGCCTTCTTCTGTCTTAGGTGAAAAGGCAATCACATCTACATCTTGTTTAATAAAATCGCGGATGATGTCAATTTGTTTTTTTTGATTATTGTCAGCATTCTTAAGAATTAACTTAACTCCTGCTTCCTTTGCCGCTGAAATAATGGAATCGGTATTCGCTGACCTCCATTCACTCTCTGAACCTACCTGTGCGAAACCGAGTTTTATTCCACTGTGCTTGTTCGTAATGTTTGGAATAGATTCGCTGTCTACATCTTTTAAATAGGAATCCACATTACTAATATTGACTTCGTGGTCTCGTAATATAATCTTCTTAGGAAGGCCAGGAACCTTATGTAAAATATCGATGGCATACTGTGCTGCCGTTGTTCCGCCAGTTGGAGTTATATACGTTGTGTCAATTAGACCTTTTTGGACTAGTTGAAGACCACCGTTCTCTTCATTTAGTCCATCACTGCCAATAATTCTTATACCTTCAAGCATTAATTGTTTAATAGCGTTATATGCTCCTAATGCCATCGCGTCATTATGAGCATATATCAAATTGGGCTTTACTCCTGATTTGAGCAAACCTTTCAGTTCGTCTTCCGCATTATCTTTTAACCAATTGCCATTAATCGATTGGATTCTTGTATGGCTGGATTCCTTCCGTATTGTTTCATGAAAGCCTCTACTACGTTCCTCTGCTTGAAGTGAATCCTTATTGCCTGCGATCTCGATAATTTGACCTTGTGCATTACCTAATAATCTAATGGCCTCTTTTGCAGCCATTTTCCCGTTTAATTGATTATCAGAACCAATATAAAGGGTATAGTCATACCCCTTAACTCCTCTTCCTAAGACAATTACAGGAATTTTTTTATACACTTCTGAAATCACGGGGGTTAGTGTAATTGCATTGTCGACTGATACGATTAAAAGGTCTACCCCATATCTCATAAGTGTATTTATATCTTGAATCTGCTGCTCATTATCTTGTGCTGCATCTGTGAAGATTACTCTTGTATCATCATGGCGAGCGATTTCATTTTTAATTTCCTTATTCATTTGTATTTGCCAAGATCCGTTTAAGTTAGGTTGAGAAACACCAATCAGAAATTCTACCTGACCTGGTGAATTTGCTGTTCGGCTTTTAGTAAACTCACCAAAGCCTCCAAAAAAAATCAGACCAAGCGCCGTTCCGAGGATCGTAAGTTTAATTAAAACCTTCCTTAGTCTCACTTCCTGTTTCCACTCCTATAGGAACTAGGTGAAATTCCCACTGCTTTTTTAAATGCATTACAAAAGTAGTGCTGAGTGCTATATCCTACCTTTTCCGAAATCTCGTAAACTTTTAAATACGGGTCATTCATAAGCAAAAGAGATTTTTCAATTCTAACTTTAGTTAAATATTGAATAAAAGATGCACCTAATTCATTTTTAAACTGTTTGCTTAAATAGGATGGGCTAACTTGAACACTGCTTGCCACTTCGTTTAAGGTTATTAATGGATCATAATATCGTTGGTCAATATAATTCTTTGCCAAAACAACGATCGGTGACACATTGGTATAAGAGTTTAATTGATTAATCAACTTTTGATAAATAATAGGTATTTCTCTTGTCATAAGAGCTATATTCTCGGAATAAACAATGGTTTTACCAAGGAATGTTTCTGCTTTTTCCTTAATAAGTTGGTTGATGACTGATATATCCTCTGCTCGGTCAACAGGTAATAGAATGACTACATGCCCTTGTTTATCTTCAAAAAATTCAGCAGTTGGAATATCATATAAAAGATATTTGATAATATTCCCTAGTGAAAACGCTAACAAATTTTCGTTCCAAAATTCTTCAGCTATATGTAAATCGATATTTAAAAGTTTTATTACAGACACACCTATAGGCCCATCAAGCTTAATATTAAATAAATGACATTCATCTTTAAGATCTTCCTTCGGTATTACCCCCCCTATCCATTTTTGAAGAAAATCTATTTTTAATAATTCTCGATTTCCCTCAAATTGCTTATCCCGATTTTGCAGATGGTTTCTACTTTTTAATTCCTCAGATGCTCTTTCAATCACATTCTCCAATTCCTTCACATTCACCGGTTTTAATAAATAGTCAAAAACTCCCAAGCGGACTGCTTGCTGGGCATAAGAAAACTCGTCATGTCCAGTAATTAAAATAAAAAGAGAATCAGGTAAAATTTTTTCCAATTGTCTTATTAAATCTAATCCGTTTAGAAATGGCATACAAATATCAAGAAATAATATATCAGGCCTTAGTTCCTTGGCCATTTCTAAAGCAAGTTCCCCATCTTCCGCTTCTCCGACCACCTGAATAGAGAACTTCTCCCAGTCAACTGCAGCCTTTAATCCCCTTCTAATAATCACTTCATCATCTGCAATTAAAAGTTTCAACATTGAATATCCCTCCAAATGAGATAATACTAGAATAATCAGGTTATGTTTCGATGGGAAGATTTATTTTTACCATCGTCCATTCTGTATAATTGCTTTCAATCGTTAATCCAAAATCCGATCCATAAACCAGCTTAATACGATCATTCACATTAAAAAGTCCGTATCCATGTTGTTTATGCTCTATGCTATTCTTGTTATGTAAAACCTCATTTAACTCGTTTACTTTCTCTTCTGGCATCCCCATACCAGTATCTTTTACAATTAAAATCAGACGATTGGATTCTTGTGTTACGTGAATCAAAATTTTCCCTTTACCCCTTTTATTCCGAATTCCATGATAAATGGCATTCTCCACTAAAGGTTGTAAAAGAAGTTTGACTATTTGGTAATTTTTCACTTTCTCATCTACGTTAATTTCATATTCAAGTTTTGATTCATACCTTGTCATTTGGATAATTAAATAACTTTCAACATGCTTTATTTCATCCCTTATAGTGATAAACTCATTTCCCTTATTTAACCCGATTCTAAATAATGTGGTAAGAGCATTGACGATTTCTACAATTCGATTTGCCTTATATTCATATGCCATCCATTGAATTGTATCTAGAGTGTTATAAAGGAAATGAGGTTTTATTTGAGCCTGTAATATTTTTAATTCCGCCTCCCGTTTGTTTTTTTGTTCGGTATAAACGACTTGAATGAGTCTGCTAATTTCATGAATCATTTTGTTGTAGCTTTTGCCAAGTTGACCAATTTCATCATTGTACTTGGGGTGAAAAGGTTTATCGAATCTTCCTTCTTCCACGTTTTTCATCAATGCTTTTAGTTTATTAACAGGGTTTATAATCGAACTAGTAAAAAACCAGGAAGCGATTGAAGCAAAAAGTAAAGTTATGACACCAATAATATAGGTATAAAATTGTACTCTGGAGACCACTTCAGTTGTTTCATCCAAGGAGAATACACCAACAACCTTCCATTGGATTGACGGGTATGTGTTGTAGATAATTTGAAACTTATTATGATTGATGACCTTCTCAATAGTATGGGTGTTTCTTTCGGTAAGCCATTCCGGGTTGATTCGGTAAATAATAGAATTTACAGGGGAATATACAACATTTCCATCTTTATCTAAAATAAATATGAAACCACTTTTCCCTAATCTAATTGATTGCAGAACATTCTTAATAAAATCGAGTTTTAAATCTATTAAAATAACACCATTAACTTCATTTGTTAAAGGGTCTTTAATTGCTTTTACGACGGATAACAAATTATTCACCTGATAATTTGCTGTTTCTTTGATGTTCCTTCCAACAGGATTACTGATTAATTGAAGCTTATCTGGAGAATTTATCGCCTGTTTATACCAATACTCTTTTATTAGTGAGTCCCTTGAAATGGGTAAAGTCTCATTACTAGCGAACTGACCACGCTGATTAACTATGAGGAGCCCTGCCATTTCACCATGGCGCTCCTTATAGACACCTAGTCTTTGATTCACTTTTTCCAGCAGTTCAGAAGAAGGAACTTCTTCATTCATAAATTGCTGAATATCAGCTTCCATTGATAAGTAATGGATGATATCATCGTTTTCATTAAGGTCCTTTTCAATCTGATTCCATACCTGCTCCATCATTTGGACCGTATAGGAGTTTGCTTCTTGTTGAAGAGATTTTTTATAGATGCTGCTGCCTAGCAGGGTCAATGTCAGGACACAAAGGATAATAATAACAAAAAAGTAAAATAAGAGTTTAAAGCTAATGCTTTTATTATTAAAATAAGAAAAAAGCTTCATATCAATTTTTATCTCCCGCATAGTATAAATCTATTATTATTTTAAATTTCCAAGAAAAACAAGGGACTATTAGTCCGAATATTGGGAAATAACTTTTCACATAGTAAAATCGGAATTGCTTAACAAGCAATTCCGATAATGATGCGTTCATTTCATGAGAAGTGAAAATTCTCTATTAATACTTTCTTGAAGGTAATGCCTCTTCAGCAGCTTCTTTTCCAACAAATACAGATTCTTCAGTTTTAATCCATCTAGGAATTTCTTTCCCTGCTTTCAAATCCTTTACTGCTTGTGCAAGCTGTGGCCCTAGTAATGGGTTACATTCGACAATAATATTTGTTTTCCCTTGAACGGCTGCTTCAAACGCATCTTTCACACCATCAATGGAAACAACCTTAATGTCTTCACCTGGTTTTAAGCCATACTCCTCAATTGCCTGAATGGCACCGATTGCCATATCATCATTATGAGCATAGACAACATCGATATTCTTTCCGTCAGACTTTAAAAACGCTTCCATAACTTCTTTTCCTTTAACCCTCGTAAAGTCGCCTGATTGAGACTTGATAATCTTGAAGTTCGGATTATCCTTTAAACCATTAGCAAAGCCTGTTTTACGATCGTTAGCCGCACTGGCACCCACTGTACCTTGAAGTTCAACAATATTCGCTCCTTTATCTGCACCGATTAAGTTAATCAACTCTTTTGCGGCATTTTCCCCTTCAAGAATAAAATCCGACCCAATAAAGCTTGTATACAAGGATTCGTCCTTCACCTTTATGCCACGATCCAGTAGAATGACTGGAATCTTCGCATCCCTTGCTTTTTTCAAGATACTTTCCCAACCTGTTTCTACAACTGGAGCTAATGCAATCACATCTACTTTTTGTGCAATAAAGTTTCTAATCGCCTTAATTTGATTTTCTTGTTTTTGCTGTGCATCCGAAAACTTTAATTCGAAATCAGGACTGTTTCCAAGTGTTTCTTTAATAGACTTTGTTTCTGCCGTTCTCCAGCCGCTCTCTGCCCCAATCTGGGAAAAACCTACTACAATCTTGCCACCTTTGTTCCCGCCACTTGCTTTTTCGGTTTTTCCATTTGTATTACTGTTACAACCAGCAAGTATAGATATGGCCATTAAAAAGACTAGCAAACTAATTGATACTTTTTTCAACTTAAACATACCTTCATTCCTCCTTTTTGAGCTATCTTAAAAGTACAAAATAGTGGGACAAAAGTATTTACAAAAAAGCAGCACTTATTTGTAAATTTTTAAACTTTCACACAAATGTAGTGATCGTATCCAAAGTACACGACAAAAAACCTATTTAGGCTAATTCGTTTTAGTTCCTTCTCATTTTATAGAGTTGCAAAGAACCCAGTAATAATTAGCTGGGTTCTTTGATACATATTCTTTGTCTGACTGATTT
>NZ_JBALOS010000232.1:0-2609 GCF_036962765.1 Neobacillus drentensis | reverse complement strand
ATTAATTTATGAATCGACCACTATTTTAGCTGTTACCCTTGTTATGCATTTTGTGATTGATTTTTTATTAGGTGTGTATATAAAATTTAAAAGTCCTACCAGAGTAGACGACAAGGGATGAGAGAGCCATGAACAATGAAGAACCATACAGAGACCAGGCGGAACGATTAAAACAACGGATAGAAAAAATTAATGAAAAAGTGGACGCCAAAGACGGTTTGCCGCCGCGTGAACAGATACATCGTCAAAAGAAGAAAAAAACAAAGTGGAAGTTAAAATATCCTGTTATTCGTTTATTAGTTTTGTTTTTTATCCTCTTGCCAATCATTATTTTTAGTGTGATCTCTTACCGTGATGGGGCTAAAAAAATTAATGGAGTTGAGAAACCTGCTGAGGATTCAGTTGGATATGAAACCATTAATTTGGAAAATACAAATGAGGACGAAGGATCAAAAGCTGTAAATTCTGATCAATCAAAGGAAACGGTAACTGAAGATAACCAATCAGAAGAAACAAGTAAAGAATCTAATGATCAGATAGAGGCAGCTGAAACGACAACCGATAACTCTGTTGAAACCGACAATACAAATGAAAACAAACCAGATACCCCAGTATCAGATAATAATAGTGAACCAGAAAAAGAGAAAGTAATAGCAGAAACTACAACACCACCAAAAGATTCTATTGTTACTCATACCGTTAAACCAAAGGAAAATCTTTATAGAATAGCAATGAGGTACTATCACTCTCCAAAGGGGATGGACATCATTATGAAAGCTAATCATCTTCAGAGCAAACAAATTAGTGCAGGACAGGTATTGAAAATACCATTGAATAACTAACCGATCCATTGGTGATCGGTTTTTTTATGAAGAAAAACATAATAGAAAGGACAAGTTCATATGTATATATAGAAATGGAGGGTGATAAAATGGATTCTCCAATCCAATTACTTGAAAATACGGATCAAGCAACTAAGCAAGCGCTTGAAAATGTAAGAAAAAGAAAAGAAAAGTTTGATCGGTTTAAAAAACGCCATATTCTTTCAATCTGGGCAACCATCATTTTGGCAGTGTGTTTTTTTGTCTATTTATATCTTACGGTAGCCAGCATTTATTCCTATTCTTTTGCTGCTATGTTTTCAGCTTTTGTTAATGATTCCAATAATTTAACACTGTTAGTTTTTTGTGTGGGCATGTATGGAACAATGAACTTGTTGAAAGAGAAAAGAGATAAAGCAGAAAAAGAATACCATGAATTACGATGTGAAATTGTGGATCGCAGTAAGGACTACTGGAAGAAAGAAGAAGAATGGAAAAACCGGCATATTGTATTTGAAATGATGAAATCGAAATATGACATTAATCTATACCATGAAAAGAAATAAGAAGCAGTAATCTGCTTCTTAATTTTATCTTAAAATATTTTCTTCTGACCTTGTTCGTCTTTTAAAATTTCTACAGCTTCACGGAAGCGTTGCGAATGGATGATTTCCCGTTCACGTAAAAAGCGAAGACTATCATTAATATCAGGATCGTCACTTAAGTTAATCAACCACTGATAGGTTGCACGTGCCTTTTCTTCTGCTGCAATATCTTCATATAAATCTGCAATGGGGTCACCCTTAGCAGTTATATAAGTAGCTGTAAATGGAGCCCCTGCGGCATTATGGTAGTATAATGCACTATCATGGTCAGCATAATGTGCTCCCAATCCAGCTGCTTTCATTTGTTCAGGCGTGGCATCTTTCGTTAATTTATAAACCATGGTAGCAATCATTTCCAGGTGGGCGAATTCTTCTGTACCGATATCAGTTAGAAGGCCAATTACCTTATCAGGAATAGTGTATCTTTGGTTTAAGTATCGAAGTGCAGCAGCAAGTTCTCCATCGGCACCCCCATATTGCTCAATTAAATATTTTGCCAATGTTGGGTTACAAGTACTGACGCGTACAGGATATTGTAATTTTTTTTCGTAAATCCACATTTACACCAATCCCTCCTCTAAAATAATATTTGCGCTTCCGCTTTTATACTTGCCAAGGCCATGGTGTGTCGTCCCAATTCCAAGGATAACCCGAATAACTATTGCCATATTGCAATAAAGGTCCAAATTGGCTTTCAAATGCTTTTTTTAGATGTTTTCTTTCTTTAGCGTAATGATTGAATTGATTGATGGCTTCAAGATCATGGTTGTGTGTATCTAAGTAAAGGGTCAACTCGACTAAGACAAAGTCAACAGCCTGCAGTTGCTCCATTAATTGATAATACTCCGCAGGTACTTGTTTCATTGAGGTAATCCTCCTTTGCCAGCCTCAAGTGGACTAAACCAAGGATCATAAAATGCTTTCCAGAGCGTACCTGCTCTTAGTGCCTCAAGTGGTGTGAATTGTGGAAGATTCGGTGGCTGATAGCCCATATATAAATGCGGCGGGGTAGAATAAGCTTTTTCAAGAATAGGCTTACAAGGGTCAAACGGACTCGCATAAGGATGATAAGTTTTGAAATGAGTATTCATTGTAGCCCTCCCTTTATTCAACATCAATTAATATTATGGAAATTTCCTTTTTCTATGACATTATCTTAAAAGATAAAGGGATATTTCCAAGC
>NZ_JBALOS010000231.1:0-4722 GCF_036962765.1 Neobacillus drentensis | reverse complement strand
TTATGATATAATAGACAATGTTTTGTAAATGCAAATTTAGGAGGACAAAATGGAAGAGACTATTAGTTTAAAAGAATTGCTCGAGACATTAAAAAAACGATTGCTATTAATCGTGTCGATAACTGTCATTGCAGCCATCATTAGTGGAGTCGTAAGTTATTTTTTCTTAACCCCGATTTATCAGGCTTCTACACAGATACTCGTTAACCAAAAGAAGAGTGAACAATTATACAGTGCAAATGAAGTTCAAACAAATCTTCAATTAATTAATACCTATAATGTAATCATTACAAGCCCAGCAATCTTAGATATCGTTTCGAAAGAGCTTGATTTAAACATGACTGCAACAGAACTAAAAGGCAAGATTACAGTGGGGAGCGAAACAAATTCTCAGGTGGTTAACTTGTCTGTTCAGGATGAAAATGCGAAAGTAGCCGCGCAAATTGCTAACAAAACTGCAGAAGTCTTTAAACAAGAAATTGCTAAAATCATGAAAGTTGACAATGTGACCATTTTGGCAAAAGCTGATGTTGGTGAAAATCCATCACCAATTAAACCACAACCACTATTAAACGTGGCAATCGCAATTGTGGTCGGGTTAATGGCTGGTGTCGGAATTGCCTTCTTACTTGAGTACTTTGATAACACGATTAAAAATGAACAAGATATCGAAAAGGTTCTAGGTCTTCCAGTCTTAGGTGTTATTGCCTTGATCGATGATCAAAAGATGGAAGAATCCGTTGCGCGTCGTGCTTCAAGAAAATCAACAGGAAAGGATGAGAACATTGGCGCTTAAAAAGAAGAAAATGAACAGTAAAGACTCGAGACGTAAACTTGTAACAGCGGTTGATCCGAAGTCACCCATTTCTGAGCAATATCGAACGATTCGAACGAATATCCAGTTTTCCTCCGTTGATAAAGAAATGAAGGCCATTATGGTTACATCTTCAGGACCAGGGGAAGGAAAGTCAACAACTGCGGCAAACCTTGCTGTTACATTTGCCCAACTCGGTAAAAAGGTACTGCTTGTAGATGCCGATCTTCGTAAACCAACAGTTCACCATACATTTGGTATAAATAACTTATTTGGTTTCACAACAGTGTTAACCAAGCAAAAGACACTTGAAAAAACAGTTCTTGAAACAAGCGTGCAGGATTTATACATTTTAACGAGCGGACCGATTCCGCCAAATCCAGCAGAACTATTAAGCTCAAAATCTATGGAACAATTTATTGAAGATGCTAAATCTCAGTTCGAGTATGTCATCTTTGATACCCCGCCATTATTAGCGGTGGCGGATCCGCAAATCCTTGCGAATCAATGTGACGGTTCGATCATGGTGGTCTATAGCGAGAAAACAGAAATCGACCTAGCGAAAAAGGCAAAAGAATTACTTGAACATGCACAAAGTAAGCTGCTTGGTGTCGTTTTAAATCATAAAGAAGCGCAAAGTGGAGATTATTACTATTATTATGGGGCGAAGTAACAAATTTCGACAAATTCCTCCCTTTACACGTGATATTATTATAAATGTCGCATAAAAATAACAATAAATTGGAAAGAGTGTGTGACCAATGATCGATTTACATTGTCATATATTACCAGGTATTGATGATGGGGCAAGGGATTTGTCGGAAAGTGTCAAGATGGCCAAGAAGGCTGTCGAACAAGGGATTCACACCATTGTCGCTACACCGCATCATTTGAACAATCGTTATGAGAACCCGAAGAAGTCGATTATTGATAGGGTGAGAGAATTAAACAAGGCATTAAGAGAAGAAAAGATTGATTTAAACGTTCTACCTGGCCAAGAAACACGGATTTACGGTGAACTGGTTGAAGGTTTCGAAAATGGTGAAATTCTCCCGATTGATCAGACACAATACGTGTTAGTAGAGTTTTCTTCTACCCATGTACCAAGATATACAGAAAAGCTGTTCTATGATCTGCAAATGAAGGGTCTCGTCCCAGTAATTGTTCACCCAGAACGAAATCAAGAAATCATCGAAAATCCGGAAGTTCTATATAAGCTAGTCGATAAAGGGACCTTAACTCAGGTAACAGCAGCAAGTATATGTGGGGACTTTGGAAAGAAGATAAAAAGTTTTTCTCTAAAATTAGTAGAAGCGAATCTCACTCATTTCATTGCATCGGATGCACATAATACGAGCAATCGGACATTTAAAATGAGAGAGGCATTCGACATAGTTCAAGCAAAGTACGGAAATGACATGGTTTATTTATTTCAGGAAAATGCAGAAATCGTGATTGAAGGCGGTCATGTATTCAAAGAAGTTCCTGAACGAATTAAAAAGAAGAGGTTTTTTAACATCTTTTAGCCGACTAAGCCGATAAGAATGACAGATTATTATCTACATCTTGTTCAGGTCTTTTCACCTGAACGGCGAGGCTCCCTGCCCGTTATCGATGGGGGCACTCGATTGTGCTGTGGGTCCTTCCGAGGGCCTTAGACGCCTGTCGTCAAAAGCACGATGTGAGGCCGGGTTAGATGCCCGATTTTTAATAAAACAATAAATATCTAATGAAAGAATAGGTGTGAAAGCACTTGCAATTCCATTAGGTATTTATTTTTTTGCCCACGTGCTTTAGTGGATGAAAGAGTATTTTAATAAACGAAAATAAACTATTGGGGGGAAAAGAGATGAAAAAAGTAAGAAAAGCAATTATTCCAGCTGCAGGGCTGGGAACAAGATTTTTGCCAGCAACCAAAGCCATGCCAAAAGAAATGCTTCCAATTGTAGATAAACCAACAATCCAGTACATTGTGGAAGAAGCTGTGGCATCTGGTATTGAAGATATTATCATTGTAACAGGTAAAGGAAAACGTGCAATTGAAGATCATTTTGACAATGCTATAGAGCTTGAACAGAATTTAATGGAGAAAGAAAAATACGATCTTCTTGATAGAGTTCAGTACGCAACAAATCTTGCAGATATCCATTATATTCGTCAAAAGGAACCAAAAGGTCTTGGACATGCAGTCTGGTCTGCACGAAACTTTATTGGAAATGAACCATTTGCCGTTCTTTTAGGAGATGATATTGTACAGAGTGAAACACCGTGTTTACGTCAATTGATTCACCAATATGAGGAAACATTTTCTTCTGTGATTGGTGTTCAACAGGTTCCTGATGCGGAAACAAACCGTTACGGAATTATTGATCCATCTTCACAAGAAGGTCGTCGTTATCAAGTTAACAACTTTGTTGAAAAGCCAAAACTAGGGACAGCTCCATCAAACTTAGCGATTATGGGCCGCTACATACTTACCCCAGAAATATTCATGTTTCTTGACCGTCAGGAAAAAGGAGCAGGCGGAGAGATTCAGTTAACCGATGCGATTCAAAAACTAAATCAAATTCAACGCGTTTTTGCCTATGACTTCGAAGGTATCCGTTATGATGTTGGTGAAAAGTTTGGTTTTGTAAAGACAACGATAGAATTTGCCTTGCAGCATAATGACCTCCATGATGATATGATAGATTACTTGAGAAGTTTAGTTTCTTCATTAGAAAAAGAAAAGGCTATGTTATAGAGAGAGGGTAGGGGTTGAGGTTGTCCAATCTAGCAAATCAAGAGGTTGCTTATTTAGATAAACAAAAAACGACAGTAACTATGCATGATCGAAAGTTATACCATATCATAAAAAGATTAATTGATATTATCGGTGCTTCAATGGGAATTATTCTTTTATGTTTTCTTTTTATGATAATCGCCATTCTAATTAAAGTGGAAGATCCTAGAGGAACAATCTTCTTTTCGCAAAAAAGAGTGGGGTTAAATGGAAAAGAATTTAAAATGTACAAATTTCGATCGATGGTATCAAATGCCGAAGAAAAGTTGGCTGAGTTACTAAATTTTAATGAAATAAATGGTGCGATGTTTAAAATGAAAGACGACCCACGTATTACAAAGGTAGGGAAATTCATCAGAAAGACAAGTATTGATGAACTTCCCCAGCTATTTAATGTATTAAAAGGTGATATGAGTTTAGTTGGTCCGCGTCCTCCACTCCCTCGAGAAGTTGCCATTTACACTGATTACGATATGCAGCGATTAATGGTGACGCCAGGCTGCACCGGACTATGGCAAGTGAGTGGAAGAAACAGTCTAGGTTTTGAGGAAATGGTTGAGCTGGATTTGGAGTATATCAGTAAAAGAAGTGTTTTGTATGATGTAAAAATAATTTTTAAAACAATAAAAGTATTATTTGGTTCAAAGGATGCGTTTTAAATTCAAAGTAGGTGAAAGACTTGAGACTTGAATTAAAGAATACTGTAGCAAGAACAATTAAAAAAAATGAAATAGTTGGAGATACATTAATTGTTTTTATGGGGAACGCCTTTGCTCAGGGACTAAATTTCCTTTGCATTGTACTCCTTGCAAGATTTTTTGGCCCAGAAAACATTTCTTTTTATACTCTAACTATTTCACTACTAACACTACTACTTGCAATTGCCGACTCTGGAATTTCTAACTCTATTGTTAATTTGACAAATAAGGAAAGAGAAGATTCTGAAGTTATTCTATTAGTGGGCTTTTTCTTCAGAGTAATAATAGGGATAGCTATTTTCCTAATAGGGATAAAGATGTCGGATTTTCTTGCTTTGGATATCTATAATAACCATAAATTAGCTAAATTATTTTTCTATGCCTTTCTGGGAGTAATTATATTAACAGTTCATGGGTTTATTGCAACA
>NZ_JBALOS010000230.1:2067-11280 GCF_036962765.1 Neobacillus drentensis | reverse complement strand
CATTATAATATTATCATTATTGAGAATGATAATAAAAAATAGGAGCAAATTTTATTATGACAAATGAATCAACAGTGGACGTTATTTTGCATCCCGTTCGAATGAGAATCATCCAGTATTTAATTAATCAACAACTTACAGCACAGCAATTAAAAGAATTCCTTCCAGATATCCCGCAAGCTTCTTTGTACCGTAACTTAAAAAAATTAGTTGAAACGAAAGTCATTCATATTGTAGGTGAAATTCCAAACAGAGGAACGGTCGAAAAGGTTTATTCAATCCAAAATCCAAATAAGGTATCCATTGGGCCTGAAGACTTAAATAAGCTTTCAAGGGATGAACATATGAGCCTGTTTATTAAATTTATGGCCAATTTAATGGGCGAATATGATCGATATTTAGATCAAGATAACATCGATCTAGTTGCCGATGGTGTTACATTCAGGCAGGCTTCCGTTTATTTAAGTGAAGAGGAGTATACCGAATATGTTAAAGAGCTTGCAGCAGTTTATTTAAAAGTAATAAATAACGAACCAAAAAAGGGCAGGAGAAGGAGGACGGTTGCCACCATTATGATTCCTGAAAAAATGAAAGAAAAATAGGGGGTATCGAGATGAATAAAGGGGAGAAGGAAGTAACTATTCAAAGCGGTGTAACACTAAAAGGGACATTATGCTTTCCAGAAAATTATGAAGAAAAAGCACCCGCAATCCTGATTATATCAGGTTCCGGTAAATTGGATCGAAATGGAAAAGTAACTAAAAAGATGGATTTAAAACTATACCGCCAATTATCCGAATACCTAACCTCAATTGGCTTTATAAATTTAAGGTATGATAAGCGTGGTGTTGGTGCAAGTGAAGGGGATTTTTTAACAACGGGTCTATGGGATTTGGTGGATGACGCACAGTCTGCAGTTCAATTTTTAAAAAATCTCCCGGAGGTAGACTCTGAGAAGGTAATTCTGCTTGGCCATAGTGAAGGCTGTACCATTGGAACGGCAGTTGCAGCCAGGGAAGAACAGCTTGGAGGTTTAATCCTACTTTCAGGTGCAATAGAAAGCTTGAACGAAGCATTGAAGAGGCAGAGAGATTTAGCAACCCAAGACATTATTAATGCGAAAGGATTCCAAGGTTTTTTACTGCGCTTATTAGGAGCACACAACAAAGTTGAAAAACAAGCACAAAAGTTTATTGATAAGGTTCTAAACTCTTCAAAGGATCAGATCAAAGTTAATTTAATCAAAACACCCGCTAAGTGGTTGCGAGAGCATTTCTCCTATAATGAAAAAGAAGATTTAGCCAAAGTTACCTGCCCGGTCCTTGCAATAACAGGGGCACGTGATATTCAGGCAAATCCAGAGGTTCTAAAAAAACTGCCATTATATGTAAAAGGGGATGCGCAATTTTATGTAGTGGAAAATATGGGGCATTCTTGTAAAGAGGTTTCCCGCACTTCGACAATGTTTACGGCAAAAAAAGATATTTTAGCTGGAGCAGAGTTGCCTTTACATCCGGAATTAGAAAAGTTGCTCGAAAATTGGCTGCGATTGCACTTTGTAAACATTTCTTCACAAGAGACAGTAATCATATAAGCGGTAGACACACTAAAATGGTCATTATTTGATGACCATTTTTTTGATTTTACTGAAAAAATTGTAGAAATATAGTATATTTATAGATGATAACATTTGTATAGATAAATGCTAGCAGATTGCTAATGAACTAATAGGAGTGATTACCATGTCTGAAAACGAAAGAATTCAGTTAAACGTACGGATTTCGAAAGAAACGTCGAAGCTATTAGATGAAATTGTCGAATATTACCAACAAGGGTTGAAATTAGGTAGGATTTATAAAGGTGATGTACTAACAGATATTATTGAAAAATCCTATGAAGTAATGAACAAACAGAAGAGATCATTTACAAAAAGATTTTAACTGCTAGGGTCAGGAATCGTCAATTTCAACATGATCGAACCATATGACACTTTCTGGCCTACTCTACTCCTCAGCTAAGAACACTGACCTTCCTTTATGAAAAACCCAACAATGCTAATAATTTTAAAGAATATTTTGAATTTAATTTGAATATTTACTATTTACAGGTATAATGATAAACATAACATACCAACTGGTTAGTATGAGAGAGGGAGTGGAAATGTTGGATTTTTCATATTCTCAAAGAGTAAAAGAGTTACAGGAGAAATTAACTGCCTTTATGGAAGCAAACGTATATCCTAATGAACGAATTTATGAGCAGCAATTAAACGATCAAGAAAGCCGTTGGAGTGCGGTTCCACCGATTATGGAGGAACTAAAAGAAAAGGCAAAAGCGGAAGGTCTTTGGAATTTATTTTTACCAGAAAGTGAATATGGGGCAGGGTTATCTAATCAGGAATATGCACCATTATGTGAAATTATGGGGAGATCTTTAATCGGGCCAGAGGTGTTTAACTGCAGTGCTCCTGACACCGGGAATATGGAAGTCATTGTCCGCTATGGAACTGAAAAGCATAAAGAACAATGGTTAAAGCCCTTATTAGCCGGCGAAATTCGTTCTTGCTTTTCGATGACTGAACCAGCAGTTGCTTCAGCAGATGCAACGAATATCGAAGCCAGCATCGTAAGAGATGGCGATGAATACATCATTAATGGTCGAAAATGGTGGTCATCTGGTGCAGGCGACCCTCGTTGTAAAATTGCCATTGTCATGGGAAAAACAGATCCATCGGCAAACCGTCATGAACAACAATCGATGATTCTTGTTCCATTGGAGTCTCCAGGTGTGAAGATTGAG
The DNA here is from genome assembly GCF_036962765.1 of Neobacillus drentensis. Taxonomy (GTDB): domain Bacteria; phylum Bacillota; class Bacilli; order Bacillales; family Cytobacillaceae; genus Neobacillus; species Neobacillus drentensis_C. The sequence continues at coordinate 8,481 of NZ_JBALOS010000230.1, read as the reverse complement.
CGGATGCTCCCTGTCTTCGGATACGATCATGCGCCGCATGGCCATGGAGAAATTACCTATGAAAATGTCCGCGTCCCTGCGGAGAATATCCTCTGGGGGGAAGGAAAGGGATTTGGGATCGCCCAAGGCAGACTTGGCCCAGGGAGAATTCATCATTGTATGAGATTAATAGGTGCCGCGGAACGTGCTTTAGAAGAATTATGTAAGCGTGTTCAGAGTCGGGCGGCATTTGGAAAAACATTAGCCAGCCAAGGGGTCATTCAGGAGTGGATTGCTGATTCGAGAATTGAAATTGAGCAAGCAAGGCTGCTCACCTTAAAAGCTGCCTATATGATGGATACCGTTGGAAATAAAGAAGCGAAAACAGAGATTGCTATGATTAAGGTCGTTGCTCCTTCAATGGCGTTACGTGTTATTGACCGTGCAATTCAAGCTTTCGGGGCGGCTGGAGTATCTAACGATTTTACACTCGCGGCACAATGGGCCAATGCTAGAACATTAAGATTAGCTGATGGACCTGATGAAGTGCACCGTGCTCAGTTAGCCAAACTTGAACTGAGAAAATATCAATAGGATCAAGACAGAGATGAAGGGCTGGAGGAATTTATGAAATTAGAAGGAAAAACAGCGATTATTACCGGGGGCGGCGGCGGTATTGGCCGCTCGACCGCGATCCGATTCGCAAAAGAAGGAGCACGGATCGCTGTTGCAGATATTGATGCTGTTATTGGTGAAGAAACCGTTAGTTTAATAAAAAGAAATGGCGGCGACGCGATTTTTATTAAAACAGATGTAACCGATTCAGGACAAGTAAAAGCATTAATCCACAACACGACTAGCACGTTTGGTGCATTACATATTTTGTTCAATAATGCTGGAGTTGGAAACTCTGAGGTACGAAGTGTTGATTTGGCCGAAGAAGAATGGGACCGAGTTATAGATATTAATTTGAAGGGGGTTTTCCTTGGAATAAAATTTGCCATTCCAGAATTAATTAAAGCAGGAGGTGGAGCAATCATTAACACCTCAAGCTTACTGGGCTTAAAAGGGCAGAAATATGTGTCGGCATATAATGCATCGAAAGCAGGGGTTGTCATGCTGACAAAAAATGCTGCACTTGAATATGGGAAATACAACATCAGGGTCAATGCCATTGCACCAGGAGTGATTGACACCCCAATTATTGATCATTGGAAGCAAAATGAGCGAAAATGGCCCATTATTTCACGTGCTAATGCACTTGGTAGAATTGGGACACCAGACGAGGTTGCCAATGCGGTGTTATTTTTAGCTTCCGATGAAGCTTCGTTTATTACAGGAACAACTTTGTCTGTCGATGGCGGCGGTTTAACATTTTAATAAAAGCATTTGGGAGGTTACTTGATGAGTGGAAAGAAAGCCTGGTTAGCCCATTATCCTAACGGCATTGAAAAGAATGTCACGATTCCAAATAAACCATTAAGTCAAATTCTTCAAGAGACCGCTGAAAAACATCCTGACAATAATGCCCTATCATTCTATGGCAGGAAATTTACTTATCAACAATTAAACGGACTTGTCCGTTCTTTTTCGTCTGCTTTGCAGCGAAATCAGGTTCAAAAAGGCGACCGCGTAGCAATCATGCTCCCTAACTGTCCACAATATGTCGTTTCGTATTACGGAATTCTTACAGCCGGAGCGATTGTGACACAAGTGAACCCGATGTCAGTAGAACGGGAGCTTGAATATATCTTGAACGACTCCGGAGCGGAAACCATTGTTGTCCTCGATGCCCTATATCCAAGGGTGAAAAGTGTTCAAGCTCTTACCAGCCTTAAGAACATCATTGTAGTCAGCCTCCAGCCATCAGGGCATAATTTTGCTCCTGACAGAAGCTATGAAAGGTTCTTATTGGAAAGCACCGGCAACGTCCTCCCAATTGAAATGGACCCAGAGCACGATGTTGCTGTCCTTCAATATACAGGTGGAACCACTGGAAGGTCGAAAGGTGCGATGCTGACTCATCGAAATGTATTAGCAAACGTTATTCAATGTTATGAGTTCTTTAAAGAAGAAATGGAAATCGGGAAAGAGCGTTATTTAACAGTCATTCCACTCTTCCATGTGTTCGGAATGAGTTCTTGCATGAATCTATCTATTTATACAGCCTCTGAGTCTATCATGCTTCCTCGGTTTGAATTGGAGGAAGTTTTAAATACCATTAAGAATGAACAGCCTACTGTCTTTCCAGGTGTTCCAACCATGTATGTTGCCATTACAAGTCATCCCCATGCGGAAGAATATGGAATCAACAGTATTAAAACGTGTAACAGCGGCAGTGCGCCTATGCCGCTTGAATTGCTGCGCAGCTTTGAAAAGAAAACAGGTTCAAAGATACTAGAAGGTTACGGATTATCAGAGGCCTCACCAACAACCCACTGTAACCCGCCATTTTCTGGACGGAAACCTGGCAGCGTAGGGATTGGAGTCCCTTCCACTGAGTACAAAATTGTAGACGTCGCAACCGGGACTAAAGAAGTGCCTGTTGGTGAACTAGGGGAGGTCATTATTAAAGGACCGCAGATTATGAAGGGCTATTGGAATATGCCCGAAGAAACGGCCACTACCCTCCGGGATGGCTGGTTATATACAGGCGATATTGCGAAGGTGGATGAAGATGGGTATTTATATATCGTTGACCGGAAAAAAGATTTAATTATTGCGAGTGGCTTCAATGTTTATCCGCGTGATATTGAAGAAGTGCTGTACGAACATCCAGTTGTACAAGAGGCAGTTTGTATAGGAGTTCCTGATCCGTACCGAGGAGAAGATGTGAAAGCAGTCATCGTCTTAAAGGCAGATAAAACAGTAACAGAGGAAGATATCATCCAATATTGTAAGCAAAACCTAGCAGCCTATAAGGTGCCGCGCCATGTTGAATTCCGTGACCAACTTCCGAAAACCAATGTGGGAAAAATCCTCCGCCGGGCCTTAAGGGAAGAAGTGAGAAATAAGTAGAGGGCGTGTCTTGAGCAATTTCTAAAAACATTTTAGATTGTAGAAATCCTCGTTTGTGCTTAAAGGGGCGTTATAGATTATGATATAATTCTCAATAGACATATTAGAGAATGCGAGGACATAATGTGAAAGAAAAAATTACAGCACAAAGCATCCGTCTATTCGAAAAAAAGGGATTTAGCGAAACGTCCATTCAAGACGTTGTTGATTCACTTGGTGTGACAAAGGGTACATTCTATTATTACTTTTCAAGTAAAGAAGAATTGCTAATGGATATCCATCTTGGGTATATAGATGACTTACTTTATAACCAGGATCTAATATTAAATGATGCTTCGAAATCGTATAAGGAAAAATTATCAGCTAATGTCTATATGCTAATTACGAACATTACCACCCAAGGTCCAGCGGCTAAAATTTTCTTTCGGGAAATGAATAATTTAAGTCCTGAACATCTTGATTTAATTGAACAAAAAAGAGACCAATTCCGTCTAAACATTGAAAGCCTGATTCGTGAGGGCGTGGAAAAAGGGGAATTCCGACCTGAATTAAATGTCCCGATTATTACCATGGGTATTCTTGGTATAACCAATTGGAGTTACCAATGGTTTAATCCAAATGGAAGATGCTCCGATCAGGAAGTAGCGGAGATTTTTGTCGAAATGATCTTAAAGGGAATTCAAGAAAATTGAAGAAAAAAGGTATAACGGGGATTCTAGATTATTATCCCCTCTTTTTTAAAATGTGAATACCAACCGGTTAGTATTGGTTTGGATTTTCTTAATTGTGAGGAGGAATCCGATGCCGCATCAAATGAGTAAAGATACCATCCCAGTCCGAAAAGGGGAGGAACTTAACCTTTCTGCCCTTACAACGTTTTTACAAGAAAACATCAATAACTTGCCTGGTGGACCACTTGAAATTTTACAGTTTTCCGCCGGTCATTCCAATCTGACGTATCAACTGAAAAAAGGGAATTGGGAAGCGGTATTAAGACGGCCGCCTCTAGGACCTGTTGCACCGAAAGCACACGATATGGAGAGGGAATATAAAATTCTCTCAGATTTGCACTCCTTTTTTCCTGTTGCCCCGAAGCCCTTTTTATTTTCAAAAAATGAAACAATCGTTGGCAGCCCCTTTTTCTTGATGGAAAGAAAAAATGGGATCGTTATCGATACATCCTTTCCTGATGGGAAATTGGTAACGGATGATCTTTGTCGGCAGCTTTCAGAAGTAATGGTTGAAAGGCTGGTGGAATTACATGCAATTGACTACAAACAGACTGGTTTGGCTGAAATCAGCAAACCAGAGGGCTTTATGGAAAGACAGGTTCATGGCTGGATCGGACGCTATGAACGGGCAAAAACCGATGAAATTGATTGTTTTGAACATTTGAAGAAATGGCTAGTGGATCATACTCCTAAAAAACATCAGTCAACAATCATTCATTACGACTATAAATTCAACAATGCCATGTTTAATGAAGAGTTAACCGAGATGGTGGGTCTGTTTGATTGGGAAATGACCACAGTTGGCGATCCGCTTGCAGACCTTGGGGTTGCGATGGGGTATTGGAATCACCGCGATGATTCGGAACTTTTGATTAACGGGTTAGGGAAGGCTCCGGTCACAGCAATCCATGACGGGTTTATTACAAGGAAGGAATTTATCGAACTTTATGCGAAAAAAAGCGGCCGGGATGTTACTAATTTCAACTTTTACTTAACATTTGCTTATTTTAAATTGGCGGTCATTGGTCAGCAAATCTATTACCGCTTTAAGCAAGGTCAAACATTAGATATTCGATTTGCCAACTTTAATTATTTCGTGAAAAATTTAATTCAGCATGCAGCAAATGTTGCGGATGAGGAGTTTTAAAAAGGAGCTGGGTGCGAATGACAAAGATTCACCTTCTCATGAAGAAAGAAGACATCCAGGAAGAGAAGATTTCGGAAGGAAATAAAATAGCAGTGGTCTTGGATATTCTACTGGCTACCACCACAATTGTTTCGGCCTTAAAAGATGGCGCAAAGGAAGTTATTCCTGTTTTGCACAGCAACGAGGCACTCGAACTTGCAAAACAATATCACCAGGATGAATGTGTTCTGGCAGGAGAATTAGATGCCAAACCGATTGACGGGTTTGTTTATCCCAGCCCCACATTAATCCGAGAAACGATCAACGGAAAAACGTTAATTTTATCGACAACAAACGGTACCGTTGCACTAAGAAAATCGTCTTCAGCAAATAAGGTCTATGTTGCCTCAATGCTTAATAACCCAGCCATTGCCGGTGCTATTCAAAAAGTATCAACGGACCATACCATTGTCATCATTTGTTCAGGAAATTCAGGAGAAACGAGTTTGGAAGATTTTTATGGGGCAGGCCACTTAATTGATTGCTTCGTGAAAAATAGTCACTATGAACTCACAGATGCGGCAAAATCGGCCTTATATTTCTACCGGGGCCAAACGGATGCATATGAAATTTTACTAGATTCCTATGTTGGAAAATTGCTTGATAAATATGACCAGCAGCCGGACATGAGGATTGCTGCTTCCAAAGGCATAACCTCAATTGTCCCAATTTTACAAGATGGAAAAGTCGTGGTCGAAACAATTTATTCTGTATAAAGGGTGGAGATCTTGATGAGGTTTGTACAAACGATTGCTCTAGTAACAGGTGCAGGAAGTGGAATTGGCAGGGCAACAGCACTTAGACTTGCTATTGAAGGTGCGAAGGTAATCTTAGTAGGAAGAACGAAACAAAAGCTTGATGAAACCGCTGAAGAAATGAATAAAAAAAGTAAAATTCCATTGGCAGAAGTCTTCCCAGCTGATTGTACAGATGCAGAGGATGTTGCAGAATTAGCAGAGTATGTCGGGCGCTATTACGGTGATTTACATGTTTTGGTGAATAATGCCGGAGGTTCTAGGAATTCAAGAATATTGGAAATGTCTGAACAAGAGTGGGATGATGTCCAGGATGTTAATTTGAAGAGTGTGTTTTTAGTATCAAAAGCGCTTGGAAAAATCATGGTTGAAGGGGCACAGCGTCAGGAGCATAACCGAGCAATTATCAATGTTGCCTCCTTATCAGGACACCAGGCAGGCGCGGAAATCCCACATTACAGTGCGGCGAAAGCTGGAGTGATTAATTTGACGAGGTCATTAGCGCTGGAATTAGCACCCTATGACATCCGTGTCAACTCCGTATCCCCAGGATTTGTCGAGACCCCATTAACAGAGCGCGGTTTAAAGAATGACCGTTTTGTGAGAGCCATCCAAAAAAACACAGCTCTACAGAGAGTTGGGAATCCTGATGAAATAGCTAATGTAATCGCTTTTGCTGCCTCACACGAAGCCTCCTATATGACTGGTTCAGATTTACTGGTTGATGGTGGCTGGCTGATAAAAT
>NZ_JBALOS010000230.1:0-2012 GCF_036962765.1 Neobacillus drentensis | reverse complement strand
TAATTGAAAAATTAGGTCCAGTGTTGTCGTTGACATTAAACCGCCCAGAAAGTCTAAATGCGTTTAGCCCCGAGATGATTCTAGGATTAAAGGATGCGGTTACAATCGCTCAAACTGATGATGATATCCAAGTGGTTGTATTATCAGGGGCTGGCCGTTCCTTTAGTGCAGGCGGTGACGTAAAAACGATGGGGCAAGCAGGTTCTATTCAAGTTTACGAGCATATCGGAAAGCTTAATGAACTCATTTTGATGATGAAAGAAACAGAAAAGCCAATTATTGCCGCTGTCCATGGGTTTGCAGCAGGGGCAGGGTTTAATTTAGCGCTTGCCTGTGACTTAATTGTTGCTGCGGAGGAAAGTAAGTTTGCCCTCAGCTTTTCGCAGGTTGGATTAATCTCTGATGGAGGCGGTTCTTATTTGCTTCCGAGATTAATTGGACCGCATTTAGCGAAACAATTCTTCTTTACGGCAGAGCCGATCCCTGCAGAGCGTCTCTATCAACTAGGTGTGATTAATTATTTAGTTCCATTAGAAAAACTTCAGGAAGAAACAACAAAGTTCGCTTTAAAATTGGCTCATGGTCCTGGGAAAGCCTTTGGAAAACAAAAGAAATTGATCGATCAGTCATTTACGTCGTCACTTGAGGATATTCTTGAACAGGAGCGTTTGATCCAGACGTTAATGGTGCAAACAGCGGACCACAAAGAAGGAATTACCGCTTTTAAGGAAAAAAGAAAACCAGCATTTAAAGGGAAATAGGAGATGATAATGATGAAAGCAATCCGATTAACGGAATATGGTGGACCAGAAGTTTTACATTTAGTTGAAATGGATAAGCCAGTCCCAACTGGTCATGAAGTTTTAATTGAAATCAAGGCGATTGGTGTCAACTATGCAGACACAGCAAGGCGAGAGGGGCAGTATGTTGTCAAAACACCGCTGCCTTTCATCCCTGGTGCTGAAATAGCTGGCGTTGTCGCTGCAGTGGGCGAACAAGTGACCAAAGTAAAGACTGGAACAAGAATTGTTACTTTAATAGAATCAGGAGGATATGCAGAATATGCGTTAGCCGATGAGCGGTCTCTAATACCCATACCTGAACAATTAGATTTTCATACCGCTGTTGCCCTGCCGCTTCAGGGCTTAAGCGCTTACCATATATTAAAAACAATGGGCCGGTTAGAAAAGGGCGAAAGTGTTCTTGTCCATGCCGCAGCAGGTGGGGTTGGAACAATTGCAGTGCAGCTCGCCAAATTATTGGGTGCAGGGAAGGTCATTGCTACGGCAAGTTCTGATGAAAAATTGGCGTTAGCAAGAGAAATGGGTGCAGACGTCCTAATCAACTATACTGAGCAGGACTGGGAGCAGCAGGTTCTTGCAGCAACAGGCGGCAAAGGGGTAAATGTTGCCCTTGAAATGGTGGGTGGAGATGTTTTTAATAAAACAGTCAAATGTCTTGCAACGTTTGGACGTCTTGTTGTGTTCGGAGCAGCAAGCGGAGAACAGAGCCGCTTCTATCCGTCATCACTGATGGCCAGAAATCAATCTGTTATCGGCTTTTTCCTGCCGCAGATTATGAGAAAGCCAGAATTACTGCAGCCAAGTCTAGTCGAGTTACTTACATACCTCGGTGCAGGGAAATTAAAGCTCACCATTGGCGGCACATTCCCATTAGAGGATGCGGCGAAGGTTCATACCCTCCTGCAAGGACGGAAAACACAAGGGAAGTTAATTCTAGAACCGTAAATTGACCCAAATCATGGAGAACTGGCATCCCGTCTATATTTTTGAACATATCTTACCAACGATGCGTGAGAATGGAATCAACGAAAAACAAATCGACAAAATGCTTGGCATGAACGCAGTCTCCTTATTTGCAGGGGATTCAATTAAAGTGAACTAAACCATAGCAAGAGGACTTGAAGCTAATTCAAGCCTCTTTTTTTGTGGAAAAAGCACTAAATATTTTTAGCACCCTGTTGATTGGAGCCAACCGCACGCGCCTGGAGC
>NZ_JBALOS010000229.1:0-6092 GCF_036962765.1 Neobacillus drentensis | reverse complement strand
GATGACCTGTGAGGGGTTCAAACCCCGACCTCAACCCTGTCAAGGTTGTAAAACGAATCCGATTATAACAGATTTAGTTTAAAATCGTTGATATAATAGGTTTTTATTTTTCGTATATATGATTTAAACAGATGTAATTGGTGGCAGTATGATTGGTTTTGCCACCACTTTGCCACCATTTGACCACCATAAATTTTTATCCAAAATTGAAAAAACTGAGATTCATGGCAGGAGAAATTGTAAAGACTTACTTATAAAATGGAAAAGGAATCCTTTAGAAAACTCAATTGGAATAATAAAATAAAGGACCATTAATCTGTCCTTTTCTGGTTTCATTCCTCTACTTTTTTCTTTATCTTCGCCACCAAATAAAAGGCCAAATCGATTAAACGAACGGCCATCATTTGAATCTGGAGGGTTCGCGAGTTCTGGTAATTGGAATCCGGCTTGCCATTTCACCATCCAGTCTTTATAAGTTAAACGTAAAGGTCATAACAGATACATCTGGAATACCTAATTTCGAAGCGGTTATCTTGATCTAATTCTTCTATTTCACTATAATAAATAGGTTTTTTTCATTGTGAATATATAAACAACGTAGATAAGTCTGGTGGTTTTTTCATGTCTTTTATAGCAGTAATGTTATTAGAAAAATCGGAACACGCTTTTAACGATTCAGAATATATATTTGAGCCTAAATTGGATGGCATTCGAATGATTGCTAGTAAAATCAATGGAAAGACAACGCTGTGGACTCGTCACAAAAATCAGATAACCACATGGTTTCCTGAATTATCCGATGTTCCGGTGCCGGATGATGTAATTCTTGAAGGTGAACTTGTATATGGGGATTTCAAGACTGATATATAAGGAGTAATCAAAGAAAAATGGGAAAATATACGCTACGAAAATTATTGGTATGAAAGAGCCGATTTTCTTTACACTAAGGTATCATCGGCTTTTATTTTTATTACTTATGTAACCATTTTACATAGTTCTCTTCCCGACCTTTATTAACGTTTTATCTATTAATGGTGCATAGCCGTAAGATATGCGAAGATAACGGTTGGATTCTTGACCATAAATATTTCCTGGGTTAAGAAGAATACCTTCAGATAATGCCTTTACATAAAGTTCCCTCATTGATAAACTTGGTAGTATTTTTAACCAAATGAAAAAACCTCCCTTTGGTACATCCCATGTGGCAATACCCTTTAAATGAATTTCTAAAGCCTCTAATATTACCTTTCTCCTTATTTTAAGCTGTTCTCTTACACACTTAAGATGTTGCTCATACAACCCACTTGTTATCCATTCAGCAGCAACCCGTTATTACTAGGGTAACTATACATTTTAATTATTGAAAGATTCTGCCCGTTAGCACAATAAGAAAACGGGATAGCCGCAGCCCTCCCATCTTTAACATAAGCACCCGTTAGTGGAAGAAGGAAATTATCGCGTTCGAATAAATTTATATACTATATAAATAAATCCGCCTATTAGAAATGAATAAGCTATTACTATTGATTCTTCGACCTCTTTAAAGTCATTACCTTGGTTAATGATTAAGAGTAATATTCCACAAATAACCATTACAACCCCTACAAGATACCTTCCCATTTGTTACCTCCCGAATTTAAGGAATTCCAATACTGCTTATTTAACTATTTTGCATCCGTTAATTGAATAAGAAAAAGCGATACTTCGTTATTGAAGAATCGCACTCGTTAGTTGAAGATAATTTATCATATCATCTATTTATTTAATCTTTATCAATCTCAGTACTTACTTGTTTAATAACACCACCAAAAGACCACCCCTTACTTTCAAGAAAGTCAGTAAATTCGTCTAAAAATTCATTAATATGAATAGATTCCTTAAACCCACTTTCCAAAACGTTACCTTCTATTTGTATTTCTACTATTTTCTTTTCATTAAGTTTAACTTCATTTTCCCACACTGTTTTCCAAGAAGGATCTTTTTTATAGCCGCCTTTAACTACTTTATCAAGATATTTTTTCTCACTAACTCCAAATCTAAGAAAGTTTCTTTGTGCTAGCCTTAAACATACACCATTTGCGCCACCCCAATAATCTGGGTTTTCATTCATCTCATAATCATTTTCCCAGAAACACATCGAGCAGATTTCATAACTACCATTCTCTTCTTCGGAGAGTGTTTTATAACCACAACAAGGACAAGTGTATTTTTCCATCTATCATTCACTCCAACTTACTAATTTTAACTACCTAATAAATAACTTTTTACACCTTAATTTTAACATTTCTTTTTCAACTAACCTGCCAGTTCCTTAATAGGAAAAAGAAATTCCAATGACAACCCATGATCTTCAATTTACGCAGCCCCTCAATACTTGGGGTCTTTTCTAATGAAGAAAGTTAGTTTTAATAATTAGGTACACATTCGGACCTTAATTCATAATACTACGATAAAGGTTTTTTCTTATATACTTAAAGCTTGTGGCAGGTTGGTGGTTAAAATGGGAAGCGACTCTAAAGCAATAGTAGGTTCTGTGCTAGTATCTGTGGGAACAATAACAGCTGCAATTGGTTCTATGCCGTCCAACTATATAAAAAGTAACGTACGTGATGACTTAATTCTATTGGGAAACGTTTTACAGGCTGAAGGAAATGCTATTGATGCGGAGGCAAAAGGGACTGTCCTTAGGTCAGTTGGAAAAGAAATTACAGCAAGTGGGAATCTTACTGTCATTACAGGACTGGTTTTTGACATCAGGAAAGAAGCATCCTATAAATTATTCATTACAGGGAACTGGATACAAGCTTTAGGTTTAGCGGTTAATATTGGAGATGCAATTGATCTCCCTCCCTTCTCAGGCCAATCTGAAAACATTGTAGGAAGCATAACACAATTTATAGGAAACTCATTACAGGCAATAGGATGGTCAGAGGCACTAAAAAATATTAGAAAAGATGAAAATGATAATGAAAATAAACAAAAAAAGATAGGCTATTATTATGAGGACTATTATAAAAAAAATAATGGACAATCCGAATCCGAATCATTGGTAGCAACAGGTAGTTGGATCCAAGCAATTGGTTCTGTCATTTCAGTGATTGGAGTAATAAAAGAAGTAACCTAGGACAATTAAGTGGAAAGAAAGTAGGGCTTAAATCACACCTAACTTTTCTTCAGCCAGCTTTATATCCGATTCATCAAAACCAGGTTTTCTTTGTTTCGATTAAATATCTTACATTTTCCATTTAGATAAAACCCCTTCACCAAAAAATCCTTCATTATAAATCCAATAACAAATTAAACATTTCTTTCTTCAAGTAACCTGCTTCGTTAGTTCAACAAGAAAAAAGACCGCCGCAGCGATCTTCATCTATCTTTAACTATTGCACCCCTTTAGTTTAAGTACAATTTTTCAAATTCTTATTTTTACAAAAAAATTGCCATAATAACTCCTTGCACTTGCACGCCTTCAGTTGAACAATACCTCAAAAAATCCCAAACATTTATTTAATATTGCAACTTAATAATAAATCTCCCCAGGTTAAGTACAGGACTTCACAATCTTTTTTTACACCTCATTAAACTCAATCCCTAAATGTGTTGTACATGCAAAAAGACGCCTTCTTATTTAAGAAAAGCGCCCGACTGTTGAACAATGAAATATGCAAAAGACCGCTCTGCAAATACGTTCTAATTTATTTGACTAACACACCCGTTTAGCCATCCATAAAGCAGGAAAATCACCCGCTTCACCATAGAGAATGAAAAGGGCTTCACACCGTCAATACTGCTTCTACGGCTGGGCGAGGAAGGTCGCTGAATTACGGTGCTTTAGGACCAATCAACGCCACCCCAAGAGGATTGCAACTTTCGCAACAGAACAATTTGGCCGAGATGATACGTATCGTGCATCATGATATTGCTGAGTAAACGCTCAATAGAGTACCTGTTAGCTGTATACGGAGCTTTTAACTTTTCATCGTCAAGGTCCGCAATGACCGTTTTTAATTTATTCATGACTTCATTAAGGCGCTGCACTGTCTGGGCCCACCCAATTTCGTCTTCTGGATCCCCCGGATTTCCAAAGGTTTCTTCATTGTCTTCTGCCTTATGCGGATTCGCTGTGCCCTTAATTCGATGGATTACGTCTTCATTCCAAAATATCAAGTGGTTGACAATCTGCCAAATCGAATTGCTGATTCCCGAACTTGTCCATGCTGCCTCAGCTGCGATGACTCCATGAAGCGCCTGATCCATGGATGCAAACCAATCATTCTCATGGCAATGCATGTCGAGTTGTTCTAAAAACATTTTGGTTACAACTTGCATACAACCAATCTCCTCACTGTTTAGTGTAATCTTTCAAAGTTAAAAGACAAGAAAAAATCTGACTATAGTATAAATTAATCGGTCCTAAAAAGGTAAAAACCAAATCCAAGTGGTCCCTTCCATATTGGACAAACCTTTCTCTCCAGCTTCTAATTCTCTCCAACATGGCAGGGTAATCCGAAATTTCCGGGTGACGATAACAATAATCCTCAATCAATTTCGAAAAAAGCCATTCATACGCATAAAATTACCTTCATTTTCGACTGTCGGCCATATAACGAAAAAATATTCTCAATGAAATACTCCATTCTTTTATTTTGAGAATACAACAAAACCATGATCACTATGACTTATTCGGCTCATCCAGCTTTTATTCCTTCATCATGACAAATAAAGTACCCTATAGGGCAGACCTTTTTAAGTGTCTACTCTATAGGGTACATTTTATTTTTCTGGTTGACCTGTTGGCTAAACGACATACCTGGCCTTTGATTTTATAAGTGGCTTAATTCATATAATGCTTTGGCATAGATGGCTGTCGCTTTGATTAAATCATCGATTTCTATAAATTCATCAATTTGGTGAGAGCTATCTACCTTACCAGGGAAAAGCGCACCGTAAGCCACTGCATTTTTCATTAACGCTGCATATGTTCCCCCGCCCGATGTTAAAAGTGTGGGTTCATCCCCTGTAATCGATTGATAAGCCGATTGTAGTGTTTTAATCATTGGATGATCGGCAGGGATATAATGTGTAGAGAATTGTTTCGCATCAGCGATTGTAAAATGGCAGGTCTCAGCTTTTTTCGTGATCATTTCAATGGTATGTTGGTAATCATTATTTAATGGGAATCGAATGTTCAACTGAATTGAGCCACCAGCTATATCATTGTAATTAAAAATGCCGGCATTAACCGTTAAAGGTCCGAGCACATCTTCACTGTATTGGATTCCCAACTTTTCCCCAAAAGGATCTCTATATAGGCTGTTTTCAGCAAATGTGATAAATGATTGGTCACTACCCGCAAAGCCTAATGAGTTTAAGAAATGCAGGCACTCCAGTCCGGCATTCACTCCATTTTGCAGTTCCATACCATGCACGGTTTTACCGTAAAGGGTTAAAGTAATCGTTTCATCAGACTTGCTGACCTCTCCATGCAGCCCCTGTTCCGTACAATATGTTTTAAAACGATTCACAAGTTCCTCAGGTTGTTTCGTTTTAATTTCAGCAGCGGCTTTTCCAGGTACCATGTTTCCCCTGTCACCCGAAGAAAAGTTAACTAAAATAGTTCCATGTTTTTCTTCTTCACTGCCACTTAAAGTCAGTTTCACGTTAATTTGCCCTTTTTCGGCGTACACCAGCGGAAATTCATTATCAGGAGAAAAACCGTAAGTTGGCGCGGGTTCTACGTCAAGATAATGTTTCATACAGCGCATACCGCTTTCCTCATCTGTGCCATAAATCATGCGGATCTTCCTTTTTAAAGGAAGGCCAAGGCATTTCAATATCTTTAACGCATAAAATGCAGCCATTCCCGGTCCTTTATCATCAATGGTACCGCGTGCATAGAGCTTTCCTTCTCGAATAGTTGGTTCATAAGGTGGTGTTGTCCATTCTCCAGGAGCAGGAACCACGTCGACATGGGCAAGTATCCCAATATAATCTTCAGACTCTCCCCATTCAGCAAACCCGGCAAAGCCGTCTAAGTTTTTTGTTTTAAAACCCTCATTTTTGGCTAATGCCAAAACATAATCCAATGCTTC
>NZ_JBALOS010000228.1:209-5968 GCF_036962765.1 Neobacillus drentensis | reverse complement strand
GTATAAAGAATTTAAAGTATTACACCTGAAAAATCCCCTTCCGCTTCAATCACAATGTTAAAAATCAACAATAACTTTTAACACATTCATTAAAAAAAGAAGCTACCAAGCAGTTTGAGCAGCTCATTAAGTGGATTAGTATAAGATTTGATCTTGTGCCATTTCGGTCCGCTTAAGGTATATTTAAGTATTCGTGGACATGAAAACCTCTATTTTCAACTTTTAATAAGCTTATATGATTCTTAAATGTTTATAGAATGGTTATCTATTTTTCCTACATTACTGCTTATTTTAGGAACAATAGGTTCAACTTTGCCAAGCCAAAAGAGATAGGTTAATGCACCGATTAAGGTGGCAGTTCCTGACACTATAAGTGCAGGGGTAAATGAGTGGGTAGTAGAAATTATAAAACCGGTTACAATCGGACCCAAAATGCCACCCATATTTGATACACAGTTTTGAAGTCCTCCAACAACTGAAGTCATATTTACAGGGGCTACGTCTCCAGGAAGTGACCAAATAGCACAAGCTGCAGTCGTTAAACCCGCATAGGAAATCGATAGTAAAGCGATAGAAAGAACAGCTGAATTAACCAGCCCCGCAAAAGCAATCGAGGTTGCCAATAACATACCACCACCTAGATTCAATTTACGAACAAAGGTTAAGGAATAGCCTTTAGAATAAAGATGGTCGGAAAACCAACCCGCTAAAAGTTCAGCAACTAGACCAAAGAGTGGAGGAATCATGGATACCCAACCCATTTTCATCAATTGGAAGCCGCGTTCTTGTACAAGATACGTCGGGAACCAAGTGATAAAGAAATAAATGGCATAGTTTAACATGAAAAACCCAACACACATTGCTAAAATATTACGGTATTTAAGAAGTTGATACCATTTCATCGGCTGCTCTTTAGCAAGACCTTCCTTTTTTACCTGACCATCACGAATATAGGTTAATTCTTCTTTGTTTACATATAAATGCTTTTCCGGATCACGATAATAGGCCCACCAAACGGCTACCCAAATTAATCCTAACAGACCAGATACAATAAACGGAACTTTCCATCCAAAATCAGTCATTAACCAAACAACAAACGGCATGGCTATTGCCGTACCCACTTTAGAACCACTGTCGAAAATAGCAGACACTCTTGTACGTTCTTTATCAGGGAACCATTTTGCAGTCACACCGGCATTGCTTGGATATGCTCCTGCCTCACCCATTCCCAATAAGGAACGAAATATGATGAGGGATTTCATTCCTTGGCTAACAGCTGTCAATGCCGTAGCAATGGACCACCAGGCAACGCTTAAAGCAAGTGAGAACCGCTGTCCCACTTTATCAGCCAGCCAACCTGCAGGAATTTGAAACAACGCATAGGTCCAAAAGAAAGCAGACATGACTATTCCCATTTCAGCCGCATTTATTCCAAATTCCTTCATTATAGACGGAGTGGTGGCAGATAGGACTGTACGGTCCAAATAATTAATGGCTATGGCTGCCCACATGAAGATGGCGATTTTCCATCGAACTTTTGTTCTCTTTTGATTTATCTCTCTCATTTTAAAACCTCCTATTATTGAAATCGCTTCCAAATTAAATTAAGAATATTATAACAATTTCAGGCATTCCTTGGTTAATCAATTGATAGATAGCCATCGTGCAAAATCTAGAGAGGATAAAATTCTGAGTCTTACAATTTTCTGCTTTATTTCTAATCATTTAAACACGATCGCAACATTAATAAATGAACCTTTTTAACTTAATGCAGTCCCCCTAAAATCTAAGAAGATTTTAGGGGTTTAATGTAATCTATCTTTCTATGCTTTTACTAATACTGTTTTGATTGCAGTAAAGAATTCGACCGCAGCCTGGCCCTGCTCACGGGAGTGCGAGCTGGACTGTTTCATGCCGCCGAAGGGTGCCTGTAATTCAACACCCGCAGTTTCCGCGTTAATCCGTACAAGTCCTGCCTCGATGTCGTTGATAAACGACATCATGGTGCCAATATCTTTTGTATAAATGGAGGCACTAAGCCCGTACTCGACATCATTAGCCTGCGTTAACGCTTCTTCAATTGATTCCACTTTAATTAGTGCCAGCACCGGACCAAAGATCTCCTCCTGGGCAATGACCATTCCATTTGTAACCTCTTCAAATATGGCCGGCTGGACAAAAAAGCCGTTTTCGCCTCCGTTCTCCGTGTACCGTTCACCGCCGTATATCAATCTTGCACCCTCTGCTTTTCCTTTTTCAATATAAGAGAGAACGGTTTTCATCTGATTCTCACTGGCACATGGTCCCATCCATGAATTGCCTTCCATGCCGTTTCCAATTGTAATTTCTTTAACCTGCTCAAGCAGCTTCTCTTTAAATGCATCGTATACCTCTGCCTGAACGAATACCCGGCTTGTAGCAGTACATTTTTGTCCTGTCGAACGAAGGCCGCCGTTAATTGTTCCTTCTACCGCCAGATCTAAATCCGCATCTGCTGTAATAATAACAGGATTTTTCCCGCCCATTTCCAGCTGATATTTTGCTCCGCGGGCCAGAGCTGCCTGACCAATTTGTTTCCCAGTTGCATTGGAGCCTGTAAACGTAATGCCGATTACGTCTGAATGGTTGACAATTGCTGTGCCGACTTCAGATCCAGCCCCGGTAACCATATTGACTATACCAGCCGGGATGCCGGCCTCATGCATACACTCCATAATCTTTGCTGCTGTAACAGCTGCTTCCTGTGCCGGTTTAATCACAACAGTATTCCCATAAATCAAGGCAGGGGCCATCTTCCAGATTGGAATGGCTACCGGAAAATTCCAAGGAGAAATTACACCGATGACTCCAAGCGGAACGCGTGTCGTAAACATTAATGCCTTGCTGTCAGTGGATGGTATCACATCACCCGCTTTACGCAGCCCCTCACCAGCATAGTAACGGAGGATAGCAATCCCGCGCATTGTCTCTCCTTTTGCTTCAGGGAACGTTTTACCCATCTCTCTTGTCATCGTTTCGGCTACCTCTTCAAGACGCTTTTCCAGACAATTTGCTATTTTATAGAGATAATCACCTCGTTCTGCTCCTGAAAGACGGCGCCATTCTTTTTGCGCTCTCTTGGCCGCAGCCACTGCCCTGTCAACATCTTCCCCTGTCGAGCACTGTACGTAGCCGACGATTTCATTTTTATTGGCAGGATTAATGGCTGCGCCGACTTTATTTCTGATGGATGATACCCATTCTCCGTTAATATAGTTAAGATGGGTTTTTACCTGAACTGAAGTGGTCATGATTAAAACTCCTTTCCATATTCCTAAAATGTAGGGCCAATGCGCCAAATACCAAAATCATACTGTTTCAGAATTTCTGCTTTCGTCAGCTTTCCAGAAGCAACAAGCTCAATTTCATCAAAAATATGCTGGCCAACCGACTCAATTGAATCAATGCCTTCGATAATCGTTCCGGCATTCAAATCGATGTTATCTCCCATTCTTTCAAAAATTCCAGTGTTGGTTGCAATTTTAAGAACAGGAGCAATAGGTGATCCGGTAGGTGTACCTCTTCCTGTAGTAAACAAAACGATTTGGGCTCCACCAGCCACCATCCCCGTTAACTGTTCAATATCATGTCCCGGTGTATCCATCCAAACCAGACCTTTTTTGGATGGGACTTGTGCGTAATCGATCACTTCTTGTAAAGGGCTGCTGCCAGACTTATTGGAAGCACCTAACGATTTTTCTTCGAGAGAACTCAACCCTCCCTTGATATTTCCAGGGCTTGGATTCCCTGTACGGATATCTACTCCCATCATGATGGCACGATTTTCCATAGCACCGATTACTTCATATACTCGCTTGGCTGTCCTGTCATCGACTGCACGTTGTGCCAATAAATGTTCAGCACCAATTAGTTCTGTTGTTTCGGCTAAAATCGCAGTACCTCCGTGATCAACAAGCATATCGCTAACGACCCCTACTGCTGGATTGGCTGATAGACCGGAACATGCATCCGAACCGCCGCACTCGGTCCCGATAATGAGCTCACTGAAATCACAGAGTTCCTTCATTTGGGCGGAAGCATCCTGTACCATTTTCACTGCTATTCTAGATCCTTCAGCGATGGCACCAAGTGTTCCATTGTGGTCCTGAATGGAAACCACTTCAACAGGCTTTCCTGTCTTGGCTATCTCTCCTGCAACACTGCGTGCTTGATGGGTTTCGCAGCCAAGTCCTAGAACTACCACGCCATAAACATTCGGATTGGCCCCCATTCCTACATAAGTTCGGAATGTTTGATCATAATCTACACCTACCTGTGCACATCCATGCTGATGTATAAAAGAGACCGTGCCTTGCACTAATTCGGTAATTTGTTTTGCTGCCTGGGTTGCACAAGTAATCGTAGGCAAAATTAACACGTGGTTTCTTACCCCTACTTGACCGTTTGGGCGCCTATATCCCCAAAACTTCTTTCCACTATTCAACTTTATCCCCCCTGCCTCTTTTTCCTTCCAGATTGTGAATATGAACATGTTCACCAATATCAATCGTTGTAGTGGCTGAACCAATCACTTCACCATATTTAAGAATATCCTCCCCTTTGGAGATCGATTTGACAGCGAATTTATGCCCGAATTCAATTTTTTCCTTTAATTCAATGTCAAAGCTGTTCCCCTGGCATGTGACCTTGACATGACTCCCTGCTGGAATACCCTCTAAAGCCACAGCCACTTTATCATTCGGCTTCATCATCACCGTTTTAAAAGCTGTACTCATCTTAAATCTCCCCTGCTTTATATTGGTCTTCTTTTAAAAATAGTTAGTGAATGGCTTACAAATTGTGTACAACGTTTTTTGCAAGATAGACAGTATTTTGTAAAACCCCAATATCAGATATGTCAATTTCTATTTGGTCTCCATCTACTAACGTAAATTCATTTGGGGGAACAATACATGTGCCTGTCAATAAAACAGTGCCGTTAAAAATCTGATTATCTTTAAGGAGATATGAAACAAGCTCGTCAAATTTCCTCTTTAACTGGCGGGTATTAGCGCTCCCTTCCACCACTTTTTCGCCGTTCCGATAGATTCTGCAGGTAATTTCAAATTGATAAGGATCTCGAACCGCTTCAGATAGAAGAATGGCTGGACCAATAGAACAGGAATTTCTCCAGATTTTTGCCTGGGGTAAATAAAGCGGGTTTTCCCCCTCAATATCACGGCAGCTGAGGTCATTTCCAATGGTATAACCTAAAATTTCTCCCTCGCTATTAATGACAAGCCCTAATTCCGGCTCAGGGATTTGCCATTGGGAATCACTTCGAAGATATAGCTTATCATTTGGACCCACTGTCCTAGCGGCTGTGGATTTAAGAAAAATTTCAGGACGTTTGGCATCATAGACCTTGTCATAGACAGTGGTTAAACCGTTTATACCATCAATAGATTCGAAGTTTCTGGCGTCCCTGCTTCTTTCATATGTAACACCGGCCGCCCACACTTCAGGAGCTTCAATCGGAACGAGCAATGTTAGTTTATCTAGAGATTGTGATATTGGATCTAAGGTAGAGATAGCGTTTTCAACAAAGTGAAGAAGAGAAGTATCATGATCTTTTGCTTGCTGAGCTAACTCAAAGAAGTCTTTTTGCGGCAGTGAATAGATACGCCCCTCATTTGTTAAAGCAGCAAGAACTGGAACTGACTTTTCATTTAAATAAGAAATAATACGCATATAGTCCTCCTTTTAAATAATAATTACAG
>NZ_JBALOS010000228.1:0-178 GCF_036962765.1 Neobacillus drentensis | reverse complement strand
GTTGTAACCCTCCCAATTAAATTTTTCTTGCGTTCTCATTAATTTTAAATGCAAATTTCGTGCCAAAAAGAAAGATGATATGATTTTTTTTTAAAAAACCACCAAACAACCTATCAAATCAAGGTTTGTCATGCTCCAACCATAATAACCCTATTCATTAAAGAAAAAGAAACTATGT
>NZ_JBALOS010000227.1:7760-15966 GCF_036962765.1 Neobacillus drentensis | reverse complement strand
TATTCGGGTTACAGTTCAGATTAGGCTGCTTTTTTATTTGGAGAAAAAATGACTGCTTAGTATTCGTAAGATTTATGTAAGATTTGATTAATAAAAAATAAAAGAAAAGAATGCTGACTAAAATAAGTCTTAGGATGATATAAACATTAAACTTTTTAACTAAATTGTAGGATAACTAGAAGAGCAGCCCTATATTATGGTTGCACTTTTTTAGATGTCGTTAAAGAAACAGTACTATAGTGTCCTGCATATATTAATAACAGGATTTAAAATTGTGAGGTGTGAAACAGATGATCACCGCTAAAATTGGCAGTAAAACCTATCGAATCCCGGATAACCTTGAGGAATATTTTCAACCGTTTCGCTCACAAGTAATTGGGATCAACCAGGAATTTGAATCCCCTTATGGGAATAAGAAAATCATCTATGCGGACTGGACGGCAAGTGGTCGTCTTTATCGCCCAATCGAACGGAAGATTTCTGAGGTGTTCGGACCTTTTATGGCAAATACACATACAGAATCAAATATAACCAGCTTAATGATGACGGGTATATATAATCAATCCAAAAAAATTATTAAGGAACATGTAAATGCCGACAAGCATGATGCCCTGATCCTGGATGGATTTGGGATGACCTCAGTCATGAATAAGTTTCAGAGACTATTAGGAATAAGAGTACATGAACAATGGAAATCGCGTCTGCATCTATCGGAAAGTGAGAGACCAGTTATTTTTATAACACATATGGAACATCACTCCAACCAAACATCCTGGCTCGAGACACTGGGGGATGTAGTTATTTTACCTCCGGACGAGGATGGAGGCGTGGACTGTAATCAGCTGGTCGCGTTGCTGCATCACTATAAGAACAGGCGAATGAAGATTGGTTCTTTTACAGCATGCTCCAATGTTACAGGAATTCAAACCCCGTATCATCAATTAGCAAAAATTATGCATCAACATGGCGGCATCTGCCTAGTGGATTTTGCTGCATCTGCCCCATACGTAACCATTAATATGCACCCAAAGGACCCTTTGGAAAAACTTGATGCTATCTTTTTCTCTCCTCATAAGTTTTTAGGGGGACCAGGAACTAGTGGAGTTTTGGTATTTGATACTCGATTATATGCTAATCACGTTCCAGACCATCCAGGGGGTGGAACTGTGACATGGACGAATCCATGGGGTGAGCACAAATATTATTCCGATATCGAACTTAGGGAAGATGGAGGGACACCTGGAATACTACAAGCGATTCGAACCGCTCTATGCTTAAATTTGAAAAATCAAATGGGTGTAGACAATATCTTAAAAAGAGAAAAGGAACAGTTAAGTATTTTATTACCTAGATTAGTAGAAATTCCAGGACTTCATTTATTAGCTGATCATAAAACCGAACGTCTCGGTATAGTTTCTTTTTATATTGAGAATATCCATTACAATTTAATTGTCCGCCTGCTTAATGACCGGTTTGGGATTCAAGTAAGAGGCGGATGCTCTTGTGCAGGGACCTACGGACATTATCTCCTTCATATTGATAAACAATCCTCAATGCAAATTACTGACAAGATTAACCAGGGGGACTTGTCGAAGAAACCAGGATGGGTGAGGTTCTCTTTACATCCGATTATGACTAACGAAGAAATCATGTTGTTTGTTAATGCTATTAGTGAAATCACCTTAAACATTAATGAATGGAAAAACGATTATCGATATGATAAGGGAAGCAATGATTACTTTTATGTCAACCACATAAGAGCGGATATGGCTCCACTATTTAGATTTGAATAATGCCATAGTCGAGAGAAAACCCCGGACAGCAGCCTTTTTATGTATGATTATGACCTGAAAATTTCGAGCAAAAAGCATGCATTTAGAACCTATCCTAATTAGGTTACCCACTAACTTGATTGGGCATATGCTATCACGAGAAAGGTGGGATTGCATGATTCATACAGTTAAGCCTGGTGAGACGCTGGGTATTATCTCTGCTAATTATCGCGTTAGCCTCCAACGCCTCTATGCAGCTAATCCTGGGGTCGGGCATTTACATGTGGGCCAAAAAATTCAAATTCCAGGCCTGCCTGAGCCTTCTACTATACCCTATTCCATTCAAATATCTGTTGGTAACCGAAGACTTACTTTATACAACAATGGCAGACTAGTAAAAATTTTTCCAATCGCAGTAGGGAAGATGCTGACGAATACTCCGGCAGGAGAATTCGTCATTGTTAATCGACAGTATAATCCAGGGGGACCATTTGGTGTATTATGGCTTTCCCTTTCCAAACAAGGATACGGGATTCACGGCACTAACAATCCAAGTTCAATTGGAAAAGCCGTGTCACATGGCTGTGTGAGAATGTATAATCGGGATGTATTGCAGCTCGCTGAAATGGTTCCGAATGGTACTCGAGTCATTATTCGTCCCTAAGTGAAAAAAAGGCAGATTCTCGAATCAGCCTTTTTTTATTTTGTCTGTGTTATACGAGAATGTTGATTTGCGCTCCATCAGCTTCGCTTTCCGCGGGCGTTTCGGGGAGGCTCCCCGGCCTTTAGCTCCTGCGGGGTCTCCACAGCCCCGTACTCCCGCAGTAGACTCGCACCTGGAACGTAGATCAACGTGACTAAAATATCACAAATACATTTAACACAGCCTTTATTTTATATAACAAATCGTTTATTTGATCCATACCTTCACAAATTGGCGAATCAAAATTATAATTTAATATAAAGCATTATACAGAGGGGGTACTTTTCTTTTTGAAAAAAGTATATATCATCCATGAAAATAGCGACTGGACCATTCATCTAACAAAGCGTTTAGAGGAAAAAGGAGTGCCCTATGAAGAATGGCATCTTGACAGCGGACGTCTTGATCTTTCAAAAGAACCTCCAGAAGGGGTTTTTTATAACCGAATGAGTGCTTCCTCACATACAAGAGGGCACCGCTTTGCACCCGAATTTGCTGCACAAGTTCTCGCCTGGCTTGAAGCACATGGTCGAAAAGTTTTTAACGGAACACGCGCACTTCAGCTGGAAGTTAGTAAGGTTATTCAATACTTAGAACTAAATAAATTTGGGATTCAAACACCGCGAACAATTGCTGCGGTAGGGAAGGAGCAAATCCTTGAGGCGGCAGTTGAATTTATGGGTAAACCTTTTATTACAAAACACAATCGAGCAGGGAAAGGGTTGGGTGTTCAGCTTTTTCAATCCTTAGAGGGATTAAAAACCTATGTAGAGGGACCTGCTTTCGAAGAACCAGTAGACGGCATAACATTAATTCAAGATTACATACAAGCACCGGAGAGCATTATTACTCGCTGTGAATTTATCGGTGGGAAATTCGTATATGCAGTCAAGGTAGATACGGCGGAAGGTTTTCAATTATGCCCGGCTGATGCCTGCCAGATTGGTGATTTATTCTGTCCCGTTGGAGAGGAAAAGGGTGAGAAACCAAAGTTTGAAATTATTGCTGGTTTTTCAGACCCGATTATTAAAAAGTATGAGCGGGTACTGGCTGCAAATCAGATTCAAGTGGCTGGAATCGAATTTATTCGAAATACAGCAGGAGAAATTTATACTTATGACATCAATACGAATACGAATTATAATTCGGAGGCAGAAGCGAAAGCAGGAAAATTTGGAATGCTAGAGCTTGCTAATTTGTTGAAAGTAGAACTTGACCGATTAATTGTTTAGTTTTAGGTGTATTCAATAAAAAATTCAGGCGTGGATTCCTCTGTGATTCACGCCTGAAACTTTATGTGTTCAACCTTAATTATTCTGCTTTTGCTGCTTGAATTTGAAGGTTGATTTTTACTTTATCAGCAACAAGGACGCCGCCAGTTTCAAGAGCTGCATTCCAAACGAGGCCATATTCAGAACGATTAATCGTACCTTCTGCACTGAAGCCAACCTTTTCATTTCCCCATGGATCTTTTCCTTGACCTTCAAAAGTAACCACAAAAGTTTCTGGTTTTGTTACACCACGAAGAGTTAAATCACCCGTAACATAGTATTCACCATTAGCATGAAGGTGTGTTAGGAGACAATGTCCAAGGACATTTAGACAATAAAAAAACGCCCAAAAGACGTTTGTAATTAAAAGTGAAAAAATCTCCTTGAAAATGCAGTGGGAGCATGATAGAATGACAGTTGGCATAAATATTTATTTATGCGATTGTTTAAAATTTATCTATTATAACATTATCACAATTCTATTCGGTTGTCAACAATTGACCAAAACTTTATCTGGAGAGTGGTTGGATGAGCGATTTACAAAGCAAAGACTGGCAAATGGAACAAAGAAGAGTTACTTCAGTTGTAAATGAAATCGATAAAAAGATAAATAAGTTAAAATCAAATGCTGGAAAGGTAAACGCTGATGTACTCGAGATTCGAAAAGAATTTTGGGAAGATGTAACTGTCAATTTAGATGAACCGGATGACGTAATAGAAACGGCAGCAAGCATCAAACAACAGGTTGAATTGCTCTCTGAACGGGAGCGGACCCATAAACAGTTGGATAAACATCTCAATACGCTGTCTAGGTTGAAGTATTCGCCGTACTTTGGTCGAATCGATTTTTTAGAAGAAGGGGAAGCAGCAACGGACCAGGTATACCTTGGAATTGCATCCTTGATGGATGAACATGATGAAAATTTCTTGATTTATGACTGGCGGGCACCAATATCGAGCCTTTATTATGATTACTCACCAGGACCAGCTCAATATAATACCCCCGAAGGAACGATTGAAGGGGATATGAACCTAAAGCGTCAATTTATTATTAGGTCCTCAGAAATTAAAGGGATGTTTGATACAGGGGTAACCATTGGAGATGAAATGCTTCAGGAGGTCCTTGGGAACAACGCGAGTACTCAAATGAAAAGCATTGTTGCCACCATTCAACGTGAGCAGAATGAAATTATTCGCAATGAACGTTCAAAAATAGTGATCGTCCAAGGAGTTGCAGGAAGCGGTAAAACCTCTGCGGCCCTTCAACGGGTTGCCTACCTGCTCTATCGTTATCGTGGGACCTTAAACTCAGAAAACATTATGTTATTTTCGCCTAACCCTCTATTTAATAGCTATGTAGCCACGGTTTTACCGGAGCTTGGAGAAGATAATATGCAGCAATCCACCTTTCAGGAATATTTAAATTCTCGATTAGGGAAGGAATTTAATGTGGAAGACCCGTTTACACAAATGGAGTATTTGCTAAGTGGGAATGAGGAAAATGATTATCATGTAAGAGTGGAGGGGATCCGCTTTAAAGCAAGTCTCGATTTTAAGAATATCATCGAACGTTACGCCAAAGGATTAGCGAAAAAGGGACTGATTTTTAGGGATTTAAAATTCAGAGGAGATGTTTTGATTTCTAAAAAGGAGATCCATGATTATTTTTATTCGTTGGATGAAAACATTACCATACCTAACCGGATCAAGCTTGTTAAGGAATGGTTGTTAAGGGATTTAAAGAGAAAAGTAAGACAAGAGTGCTCGAGGAGTTGGGTGGAGGAAGAAATCCAATATCTCGAAAAAGAAGATTTTATGGAGGCATTTAAAAAACTTCAGGAAAAAAATCAATTTTCCGATAATACATTTGATGATTTTGAACGGGAGCAAAAACTATTGGCAGAAATGGTGGTAAAAGAGAAGTTCAAGCCATTATTTACACGAGTAAAAAGTTTACGGTTTATTGATGCTCCTCGTGTTTACGGCCAGTTATTCAAAAAAGGAGAATACATGGAAGAAAGTCTGCCAGTTGAATGGGAGCAAATTTGCAGACAGACTGTGGAAAAATTAAATCAGATGGATATTCCATATGAAGATGCCACCCCATATGTATACCTGCAGGATTTAATTGAAGGACGTAAGTCAAAAACGGCGATACGGCATATTTTCATTGATGAAGCACAGGATTACTCACCATTTCAGTTTGCTTTTATTCAACAACTATTCCCGTATAGCAAAATGACATTGCTAGGTGATTTTAATCAAGCAATATTTTCTGGTGCCACTGGTGCGGAAACTGTTTTCTCCGACCAAAGCCTCGCGGGAGATGAGATCGAATCGTTTGTTCTTACAAAAACCTATCGATCAACCAAGGAAATTGTCAACTTTACCAGTACCTTGATTGAGGGTGGGGAAAATATTGAACCCTTTAACCGTAAGGGTAGAAAGCCGGTAGTTACTGTCGTTAACGATGATAGCATCACAGAATTACTTGTCAGAAAAATAAACGAATTTCAAAAAGAAGGACATCGAACCATTGCTGTCATATGCAGAACGGCTGATGAAAGCAAAAGGGCCTTTGAAGCACTCAAGAACGAGATTCAGCTTCATCTGATTGAAAAAGGAACGATCTCTTATGAAAAAGGAATTCTGGTCATTCCTTCCTATCTTGCGAAAGGGATTGAATTCGACGCGGTTATTTTGTACGATTGTTCCCAATACAAGGAAGAAAGCGAACGAAAATTATTTTATACAGTCTGTACAAGGGCTATGCATGAACTTCACCTGATTACTACTTCAGGGATTAGTCCCCTAATGGAGAAAACTCCAAATGATGCCTACACATTCGAACAACCAAGTGAAATCTAATGAAAAAGAAACTGTATGTCTCGTTATCGAAACATACAGTTTCTTTTAGGATTAATAAGAGTATTTTCTTTGCTGATTTTATACAAGCTATCGACAAATGAACACGGAAATGGGGTATCCAATTGCTAAAGGAACATCGAAATCTCATTGTTTTTCTATTACTATTTTCCACTGTCCTTGTTTGGTCTGCAATTAATCCGAATGATCGCTTCACTTGGTGGCTTGAAGTGATTCCGGCTCTGATAGGTGTATTAATATTATTATTTACCTATCGTTTCTTTCAATTTACAACACTTGTTTATTTATTAGTCCTCATTCATTCTTCGATCTTATTTATTGGCGGGCATTATACATACGCCCAAATGCCGTTGTTTAATTGGTTTAGAGATATTTGGGACTTAGATCGCAATTATTATGACCGGCTAGGCCACTTTGCTCAAGGATTTATCCCGGCAATTATAATCCGTGAATTATTGATCAGAACTTCACCATTGCACCATTCCAAATGGCTTTCAGTCACGGTAGTGTGTATGTGTTTAGCCATAAGTGCTATCTATGAATTAGTAGAATTTACTGTGGCTTTGTTGACAGGAGAAGCCGCTGAGGCCTTCTTAGGTACGCAGGGAGATGTCTGGGATACCCAATGGGATATGCTGTTAGCCTTAATTGGAAGTATCATATCTTATTCCACTTTACGATCGATTCATTCCCGTCAAATTCAAAAAATAGTAACGTAAAGTCGCAAAAACTCAAAAAAAAAACAGCATAATCTTGATTTGCTGTTTTTTTGAGTTTATTTATTTCTTCCATTGCTTTTGTACTTGCTCTAATGCAAGTTGGAATATTTCATCTTCTGATGTTTCCCGATGGGCAATGACATTCGTTAAATAGCTTTTTCCTTCAAATTTAACAGTTACTTCAACCTGGACCATAATTAATTCTCCTTTTCTATACAATTGAGTAAATAGTGTAATTAAAAATTACACAATGATTAAAACGTATTTAGCAATTTAAAAAATTATGACATTAATTGTTCGACAAACGATACTTAGATATGCAGTTTTGATATAATCATTTTAGAAAAACGATAAAATGGAGGTTACCGATTTTAATGCATTTTGAAGAGGTTAAAAAAGAAACGTTGTATATTGCGCTCGAAATGATTAACTCGAATCCAGAATATAATATTTTTGAAAATGGCAAAGAGGCAAGAACACTAGCTGACATGGAAAATGAATTCTTAAATCCCAATACAATTAGTGCATTTATAAAGCTTGATGATACCTATATTGGAATTACCGATTACTTATTAGAAAATCCGAAGGACCAGTACCCTTGGCTTGGTCTATTACTATTGCATGGTGATTATCAAGGATATGGTTTTGGTGCACAGGCATATGCATTATACGAAAATGAGATGCTGAATCGAGGTAAGAAAGCTGTTAGAATTGGTGTGTTAAAAGAGAACATCCGAGCACAACGCTTTTGGGAAGCATTAGGATTTAACCATTATAATACAGCGACAATGCAAAATGGAAGTGGTATTTTTTGTTATGAAAAACAAATCGGACAATAACTGCCAACCTAGAAAT
>NZ_JBALOS010000227.1:0-7731 GCF_036962765.1 Neobacillus drentensis | reverse complement strand
TGAACTTGATCTTTGTCGATTTGATTTTTTTTCAGCAGGGATTCTGCGATGACCACATGGGCCTGAATAGACACATTCTTTTTTAAATCTCGAATGGACACATCTCCGTTTAATAATTGGATTGCTTTTTCTCTAATGTCTTGATTCTTAGATGACTTGTATAATAGGTAGGCAATACATGTTACCTTATCCACAATTACCACTCCTCTATAATCAAAAATAACATTTTTTTACTATTTCGACGAGAAGCAACGTTATTCCTGCTAATATTCTGAAAACTTATAAAGAAATTTAGGGATTTTGTTTGAAGATAAGAATCACGAATGAAAATGTTCTATTAATCAGAAAATTCAAATAAATTAAAGTAATAGAATCTTCGCGGGGGCGGTCGAAAATGTTTGAATTTAAGGAAGAAACACTTTCAGGATTTGAGGTGATTAAATCAATTCCCAAAGATGGTTTTCATATTTTTGACATTAAATATGAAAGCCCTTTCAAAGGAGAAGTATCTGCCTATCTTTTCGTACCTGATAAAATAGGCCCTTTTCCTGCGCTAATTTTTATGCACCCAAGTCAAGGAAATAGGAAGACCTTTTTCCATGAAGCACAATTACTTGCAACCAAGGGGTATATCACTCTATTAATTGAAGCCCAATACCTAAGAGGGAATGGGCAACAAAAATCGCGGGGGAAGAAAGAATTTACAAAAACGATTGAAGAAATGGCAGATATTCAAAAATACATTCAAACCGTTATGGATATTAGAAGGGGAGTTACATTGCTAAGTAAACTACGTGAGGTAGATGAAACCCGGATTGCCTTTGTCGGTCACGGGATTGGGGCTGCATGGGGCGGCATCCTTTCAGGTATTGATAATCGTATTAAAACGTTTATCTTGATATCCGGCTATGGGAAGGTTTCAGAGATGCAATTAACAAGCGAGCACCCCATTGCCATGTTAATTCGCGGCTTTTTACCTCCTGAGCGATATGAATATTTTATTTCAAGTCTTAAAAAATTGGATGCTTGTCATTATGTGAAAAATGCTTCACCAGCATCGATCTATTTCCAGTTCGCCCAAAATGACGAATACATTGGTCGGGAGCAGGCCCTTGCTTTTTATATAGGTGCCAGCTCTCCTAAAAATATCACTTGGTATGATACGAATCATTTATTTTCCAACTGCGAAACGGCCTTATTTGACCGTCACGAATGGCTGGATGAGGAATTCACTGGACAAAATGGCATGTTTTTAAAGGAATCTACAACAGAACTAAAATAATTCACTTTCAAACCGGAAATTTTGTTGAAAATTGCTTATTTGATATGGTATTTTATATAATATTGAAGGGATAAAAGAAAAACGATGATAGTAATGTGGATTTTTACCTTTCGTCCCAATCGGGATGGAAGGTTTTTTACTTTTTTACATATGATTTAGGAGGAAAACCAATGAAACAGGCCTTAATCAAGGAGTTATACAGAAATACGGAAAGCTATATTGACCAAAAGGTAGAATTATCTGGATGGATAAGGACTATTCGTGATTCTAAAACTTTTGGGTTCATTGAATTAAATGATGGGAGCTTTTTTAAAGGGGTCCAGATTGTATTTGATGAGCAGTTAGTGAACTTTAAAGAAATTGCCAAACTTCCAATCAGTTCGTCAATTAAGGTTGAAGGCGATTTTATTCATACGCCGCAAGCAAAACAGCCTTTTGAAATTAAAGCAACTGACATCGTGATTGAAGGTACATCCAATGTCGATTATCCATTACAAAAAAAGAAACATTCGTTTGAATATTTACGAACAATTGCCCACTTACGACCAAGGACTAATACGTTTTCAGCTGTTTTTCGTGTAAGATCACTTGCTTCCTATGCCCTTCATAAATTTTTCCAAGATAAAGGGTTTGTGTACGTTCACTCACCAATTATCACCGGCAGTGATACAGAAGGTGCGGGGGAAATGTTTAGAGTAACTACCTTAGAAATGGACAATCTACCGAAAAATGAAGAAGGTAAAGCGGATCTTAGCAAGGATTTCTTTAACAAAGAAACTAATTTGACCGTAAGCGGACAGCTGTCGGCTGAGGCGTTTGCATTGGCATTCCGGAATGTCTATACCTTTGGCCCAACGTTTAGAGCAGAAAACTCCAACACAGCAAGACATGCGGCCGAATTTTGGATGGTTGAACCAGAGGTTGCATTTGCTGAACTGCCAGATGTCATGGATTTAGCTGAGGAAATGGTGAAATATGTTATCGGTTATGTGTTAGAACAAGCGCCTGAAGAAATGAATTTCTTTAACAGCTTTATTGAAAAAGGTTTATTAGACCGCTTAAATAATGCCTATACTGCAGACTTTGGCCGTGTGACATATACTGAAGCAATTAATATTTTAAAGGATTCTGGTGAAACATTTGCCTATCCAGTAGAATGGGGTCTTGACCTGCAAACTGAGCATGAACGGTATTTAAGCGAAAAAGTGTTCAAACGCCCTGTATTTGTTACTGATTATCCAAAAGAAATCAAAGCTTTCTATATGCGGCTAAATGATGATAACAAAACAGTTGCTGCAACAGATTTGCTCGTACCAGGTATTGGTGAATTGATTGGCGGAAGTCAGCGTGAAGAACGTGAAGAAGTTTTGGCTGGGAAAATAAATGAATTAGGAATGAATGAAGAAGATTACTGGTGGTACCTTGAATTAAGAAAATATGGCGGTACAAAACATTCTGGCTATGGGATAGGTTTTGAACGTTTAATTATGTACCTCACAGGAATGACTAATATTCGAGATGTAATTCCATTCCCAAGAACAACAGGGAGTGCTGAGTTTTAATAGAAAAAAGGAGAAGGCCAATCCACAGTATCGGCCTTCTCCTTTTTTATTAAATATTCTTCAATTCTTCTTCGAAGAAGAAGGTTTCTGGATGTTCCTTAACGATATAAGAATATCTTTTCATGTTTTTTACATATTGTGATTTTAAAATGGTGACAACTTCGCCCGTTTCTATAATGTTGACCGATTGTCCGTTTTTGTATAGATTGGTTGAGCTTTTCAAATTTAACCCCCCTTTACCTATTCCTTATTTAGTATATCATAAAATCCCTAAACTCATTTCTAACTTTGGGATATTTAAGCACAAATGGAAAGAGGAAATCCTTCTTCCTTTCAAAAACGAACTTAATGTGTTATGCTTTTAAAAAGTGAGGTGTCATTTTGACAAATTATAAAGCAAAAAAAAGTAACCTCAAGGATTTATTAACCAAAAACGGTATGGATCTGGAAAGTTTGGAAAGGAATACAAATATTCCCCAAACTAAATTGAACGACTACTTGTCAAAGAAAGTAATGAACTTAAATACCGCGATGACCATTTCAAGAGAATTGAATTGCCGTATTGAAGATTTATATGTTTGGTCTTCCGAAGAGAAGAAAGCATAGTACATATAAAACAGACTCGATAAAAGAGTCTGTTTTTTATTTTAAAAAAGGAAGTGTTATACAGGTAAGTTGATTTGCGCTCTAGCCCCGTACTTCCGCAGGAGTCTCTCGCCCTCCGCTTCAATCAACATGGCTAAAATATCAACAATTACCTTTAACACAGCCATAAAAAAAAAGTACGCATTTTTATTTGCGTACTTTTTTTATATAATCAATTATTTAAATCGCATTTCTCTAAAGGAATCATCTTGGTTTTCTTTGTAAATTTATACCCGAGCCACACCAACAGGAATAATGGGAGGCCAATATATGAAACTAAAATGCCATTCCAATCAATATGGTCACCCATGAATGCGGAATAGTTTTGTCCTAGAACGACAAATCCACAAACAGCAAAAGCAAAGATTGGACCAAACGGAAAGAATTTTGCTTTATATGGTAACAAACTTAGGTCTTTTCCTTGGGCGATAAACGCTTTACGAAAACGATAATGACATACAGCAATCCCAAGCCACGCGATAAAGCCAGACATTCCTGAAGCATTTAACAACCAAATATACACCGTTCCGTCACCAAAGAATGAAGCAAGGAAAGCAAGTGTACCCACTAAGGTTGTTGCAATTAATGCATTTACTGGAACACCTTTTTTGTTTAATTTACCAAGGAATTGTGGGGCTTTCCCTTGGCGGGCCAAATCCCAAAGCATACGAGTTGAAGCATACATTCCTGAATTACCTGCAGATAAGACAGCGGTTAAGATTACAGCATTCATAATCGAAGCAGCGAACGCAATACCAGCCTTTTGAAAGATTAGGGTAAAAGGACTAACAGTAATAGTATCACTTGCTAATTTATCGTTTGTATAAGGAATGAGTAATCCGATTACTAAAATGGCTAGTACATAAAATAAAAGAATACGCCAGAAAACTTGTTTAACAGCACGTGGGATGGCTTTCTTTGGATCTTCTGTTTCACCAGCAGCAACACCTAAAAGCTCTGTTCCTTGAAAAGAGAAGCCAGCCGCCATAAAGATTCCGAGCATCGACATAAAGCCGCCGTGGAATGGTGCATCACCGATCGTTAAGTTTTTGAAGCCTGGTGCTTCATTACCCATGATACCAAAAATCATAAATGTACCAATAATAACAAATATTATCACTGTGACAACTTTAATTAAGGAAAACCAGTATTCTGCTTCACCAAATCCTTTAACGGAAAGGTAGTTTAAGAGAAACATAATCACTAAAAAAATGCCGCTCCAAATAAATGAAGGGGTATCTGGAAACCAGAATTTCATGATCATCGTAACCGCAGCTAATTCGGCAGCAATGGTTATGGCCCAGTTATACCAATAGTTCCAGCCTAATGCAAAACCAAGGGATGGGTCGATAAATTTGGTGGCATACGTACTAAAACTTCCAGCAACGGGCATATAGGCACCCATTTCAGCTAATCCTTGCATCAAAAAGAAAACCATGACACCGATTACTAGGTAGGAAAGGATTGCACCGCCTGGTCCGGCGCTATGAATAGCGCCGCCGCTAGCAAGAAAAAGCCCGGTTCCAATCGTTCCTCCAAGGGAAATCATCGTGAGGTGACGAGATTTTAACCCTCTTTTTAGTTCGGTTGGATTCTGTTGTTGTTTTGTATCATTTGTATATTCAGTTTCTTTTAATACTCGTGCTGTTTGCATATTGTTCACTCCTCATATCTTCTTTTTCGAGAAGGAGTTTGGAATACAAAAATGCCATCGAGGAATAATCGATGGCATTGTTAATACCCCGCATCATACCTTCCGAAAGATAGCTCAACACGACTAGTTGGTTGGACTAATCGTGACAGTTCTGTTCCTATTCGGAGCCAGCCCCAGCATGCTTTTTAAAGAGAGAAAAGCACACTTCGGCAGTTTTTCCTTTCAAACGGAGTCAAGAATGTCTCTTGCATCTCGTCCGCTTTACTAATAAAGACCGCGACCTCTACCTCATCGGTTTGATGAGGATTTTTATCATAATTAAATTGATATATTAGTATACTATAAGATTTCTTGAGGATATGTCAATATAGAATAATCTAATTGCTAATAACCAGATAATTTATTTTATTTAAATAAATTTTTTATTTTACTTTAAGAGAGAGAATCGGTATTATTTTTAAATAGAATTAATGCCTGTTTGTTTTAGGAGGATTTTTACCATGCAAATTGTTGGAATGATATTGGGATCTCTGATTATTGTGGCTGCGTTTAACCTTTTCCTAATTCCGCATGAAGTGTTGAGCAGTGGATTAAGCGGAATTTCAATGATATTAGGGATGATCTCACCGGTTAATGCTGGAGTGGCAAATTTCCTGCTGAATTTTCCTTTATTAATTATTGGATATAAAATGTTAGGGAAAAGATTTATCATGAATTCGATTTTTTCTGTCATCATTATCTCAATAGGTCTTTATTTGGTCCCGATTCACCCAATCGCGGATGATACCATTCTCTCATCTATTTTTGGTGGTGCGTTAACCGGTTTAGGTGTCGGAATCGTTTTCCGTTGTTCAGGATCAACCGGAGGATTTGACATTATTGGCATGATTGTATCAAGAAAAAGAGATTTTCCGATAGGTGTTTTACTTTCAGGCATGAATGCGGTAGTTATAGTAATTAGTGGTTTTTTGTTTGATTGGGATTCTGCACTTTATACCTTAGTTTCTATTTTTGTGACCGGTAAAGTAGTGGATGCCATCTATACAGACCATGCAAAATTAACGTTAATGATTATTACAGAAAAAGGCGAAGAGATGAGAAATCATTTACTGAAAAATTTGTATCGAGGTTTAACGGTGATGGATGGTGTTGGCGGCTATTCAAATAACCAGCGGAATGTATTGATAACGGTCATTTCCAGATACGAACTTAATGAAGTGAAAAACTTAATCACGGAAGTCGATTCCTGTGCCTTTGTTAATATTACAGAAACAATAGAGGTAATGGGGCTGTTTCATCGGCCTAGTCCATAAAACCAAAAAGGTTTGCATCTATGATATAGAGCAAGCCTTTTTGGTTTACCGGGATTTATCTCGTTTTTTAACCCATTTTATCAACACCTGGATAACCTCCTCAAGCTCCCTCCCAGCTGGAGTTAAGTCATATTCCACTTTTTTAGGTGATGTGGCAATTACCCTTTTGACAATCAATCCTTCATTTTCTAAATCACGCAAGCGTTCGGTTAACAGTCGATCGGAGATACCAGGAATCGAGGATACAATTTCATGGTATCGCTTAGGTCCTTCCAGGAGCGTAAAAATAACAGAACCCATCCAACGTTTACCTATAAATTCAATCGCATTATGAAAATTTGTACATATATGCTTCATTTCCTCTGCAGAATGAGTCATACAATTTTGGTTGTTAGGTTCACTCAAATTCAATCCCCCATTTTTACTTTTCTAACTATATCATACCATAGTTTAATTTCTTGACGAAAGGTACTTACTAATAGTAAGATGGATTTATACTTACTATTAGTAAGTTAAACATATTAGGGGGAAATCTCTCATGCAAACAACCTTAACGAAAAAAACATTATCTGAAGTGATTAAAGAACGTCACTCTGTTAGAAAATATGATTCGACATACACAATTTCTCAAGAAGAAATAAAAGATATGTTAAAAGAAGCAACCCAAGCACCATCTTCTAGTAATCTTCAACCTTGGCGTTTTATTGTCATTCAAGACGAAGAGACCAAAAAGGAACTTAGAGCAGTCGCCAATAATCAAGAGCAAGTTGAAACAGCGTCTGCGGTTATTGCTGTCTTAGGTGACAAGGAAATGTATAAAAGTGTGGAAAAAGTATATCGAAGTGCCTATGAAGCCGGTTTTATGGATGAGGCGAATATGAATCGATTAATCGAAGGAACCAATAAAACTTACCCATTTGCTTCAGAAGATATCTTGAAAAATATTGCAGCATTTGATGCGGGGTTAGTTTCGATGCAATTGATGTTGATTGCAAAAGATAGAGGATATGACACTGTTCCAATGGGTGGATTTGACAAAGAAAAATTTGCGAAAATGTTTAATATTGAAGATCGATTATTCCCAATTGTTCTGATTTCAGTAGGGAAGGCGGCAGCTCCAGCGTTCAATTCAACACGATTGCCGTTGGAAGATATTTTAATAGAATATAAGTAATAGAGCAGGCGCATGAAGGATTTCATGCGCCTACTCATTTTTATTTATGGCTCTTTTCGTAAACTTTGTTGCTTTTGGAGCTTTATAAGGGTCATTTACTA
>NZ_JBALOS010000226.1:13499-17502 GCF_036962765.1 Neobacillus drentensis | reverse complement strand
ATTGTGTGCAAAGCACACAGCAGGAGGATACACAAATGGAACAAGGTAAAGTTAAATGGTTTAATGCAGAAAAAGGTTTTGGATTCATCGAGCGCGAAGCTGGAGACGACGTATTCGTACACTTCTCTGCTATCCAAGGCGAAGGTTTCAAATCTTTAGACGAAGGTCAATCAGTTACATTTGAAGTAGAACAAGGTCAACGTGGACCACAAGCTACTAACGTTCGTAAAGCATAATATAAACCACATAAATGTGAACGGAAAAGGCTCTCTTGCAGAGCCTTTTTTATTTTTCATAAAAAGAATAGAGGGGGAGGAGCGGAACTGCTCTTTTCCCTTTTTTATTGTAATACTTTAAAATATAATGAAATTACATACATAACGGAAGGAAGTGGCAGGATGATCATCCAGCGTCCTCAATTGGAGCAATCAGAATTAACAAAGTATATTCCACCAAAAGGTGATTATGAAACATTTCGTGATATGGTCCACTATAAGGAGAAGTTGAAGGAATGGGGATTATCCTCAGCGCGGGAAGCGAAAAAGGAGTTCTGGTATAAAGACCGAAACTATCAGCGCTTGGTGACGATTAAAGGTTACGAAACATATGGGAATGCAATGGAAATTAACACACTTGTTGTTGAATTTCAAGACGGTAATCTCACATGCATTCACCCAGCGTATTTAAAGGAAATGCAGCAATCGAGCTTTGGTAAAGAAAGCTTATTAACTTTTGATGAAAAAGAAACCACTCCTCCTGAACTTGAGACAAGCAATAAGGAAGGTTTTGCGGCTGAAGAAATTATAAAAACAGAGGATTTCCCAGAAGTTACACCAGTTAAAACGGAATCAGTACCCAAACCGGCAAAAGCTAAGGAACCGAAACCGAAAAAAGTGAAGGCGCCTAAACTGGACCTCCCGGTTGATAAAGTCCATTTCACGGCCAATGTCAAACAGTTCGCGCTCGTGTATAATCCGTTTAATGAAGAGAATGATGAAGTAGTAGTCCTCGAAAATGTTCAGATTGTCCAAGAGGAGAATCCGCTTGAAATCGGACTAGCTTGGTGCAGCCATAGTAAGACACTCAAAAAGTTTGAACTGGCGATTGGGGATTCACTAGAATTTGATGGAAAAGTAGCGGCCAAGAAACTAGGAAAAGGGAAAGATGTTGAGGAAGAATTCTTAGTAGATGTTCCCGTCTTGTATAAAGTCAATAATCCATCAAAAATCGTCAAGAAATAGGACTCTCTCACTATGATTGCACTGATTATTGTTTTAGGTATAGTTGGGCTTTTTTATTTATTTATGAGTTTTTATCCGCCGCTTGGAAAAAAGGCAACAAAGGAGCGGCATAGTAAATTTGAGCAATCCGAGAACTTCTCTCATCAAAAGAAATTTGTCAATCTCATTCCAACCGTGATGGAAAATAGCATTAAAGAAATGGGATCGATCCTCATGGATTTCCTAAAAGGCAATCCAAATGGGAGACCTAAAAATCCCATCCTAATGGAAAAATTGAATCTTTCGGATCAACAAAATGATTCTCAACCAAAAATTACTTGGTTTGGGCACTCCGCTCTCCTTTTAGAACTAGAGGAAAAAAGAATATTATTAGATCCTATGTTTGGCGGGGCCCCCACACCATTTCCAATCTTCGGCATAAAGCGTTATAGCAAAGGCCTTCCTTTTATCATTGAAGACCTTCCAACGATTGATATAGTTATCATCAGTCACGATCATTATGATCATTTGGATTATGGCACGATTAGAAAAATAAAGGAAAAGGTCAAACAATTTATTGTTCCCTTAGGTGTTGGGAGCCACCTGGAAAAATGGGGAGTCCATCCAGCCATAATCAAAGAACTCGATTGGTGGGATGAGCTCGATCATGAAGGACTTAAGTTTGCAGCTACACCTGCTAGGCATTTTTCAGGAAGAAGTCTAACCGACCGTGATGCGACACTTTGGTGTTCTTGGGTAATTGAGAGTGAAAATACCAAAATCTTTTTTAGTGGTGACAGCGGATATGGACCGCATTTTAAAGAAATTGGTGAAAAATATGGTCCCTTTAATCTCACCCTAATGGAATGTGGTCAATACGATCATCGTTGGGCAGCGATTCATATGACGCCTGAAGAAACCGTGCAAGCACATCTTGATGTGAAAGGGGAAATGATGATACCAATTCATTGGGGTGCATTTACGTTAGCCTTACATGACTGGACCGATCCAATCGAAAGAGTAACGAATGCAGCCGAAAAGCAAAACATCGACATTTCCACCCCGAAAATAGGTGAAACTATTTTTATTAGTTCAGAAGAATATCCACGTAACATGTGGTGGAGATAACAGAAGATAGGGATTGATTTCTGCTTTCTAAGTGGAGATCAATCCTTTTTTATCTGATAAACTTGCCTGTTGATTTCCGCTCCAGGTGCTCGCTTTTATGCAGGTGTCCTGAACCTCCACGACGCTGTGAAGAAAGTGAAATTTAAGATGAGGCTATTAATACTGACGAATCTCGCTGCAAAAGGCAAACACTACAAACGTTCTCCCTATTTAAAGGAGGAAAATTAAGCCAATATAGAGTATAATAAAGTTTCGGATTTTTATTTTTCAAGGAGAACCAATTTTATGAATCAGACCTTTACTTTAAAGGAAAAAACAAAACAAATATTTATTTTGTTAATTCCGATCTTAATTACACAGCTAGGCATGTTTTCGATGGTGTTTTTTAATACGATTATGTCAGGGAAGTACAACTCCACCGCATTAGCTGGGGTTGCGATTGGCTCCTCGATTTGGAGTCCAATTTTTACGGGGATCAGTGGTATTCTCCTGGCTGTTTCTCCAATTGCCGCACAACGCTTTGGTGAAAAAAAGAGCCATGAAGTTGCATCAGTGGTGAAGCATGGAATTTATCTCTCTATATTGATTGCGCTAGTGGTTATCCTCTTTGGGTTCTTTTTGTTAGACCCCATTTTAGATAAAATGAACTTGAATGCAGGTGTTCAAGCAACTGCTTATCATTATCTAGTAGGACTGAGCTATGGGATTCTACCTTTATTTATTTTTAATGTGCTAAGGTCCTTTATTTATGCACTTGGTAAAACACGTGTCATCATGATCATCATGTTATCGTCGTTGCCAGTTAATTTCTTTTTGAACTATGTGCTCATTTTTGGAAACTTGGGATTTCCTGAACTTGGTGGTGCGGGTGCGGGGTTTGCAACATCGATAACGTATTGGGGGATTATGGGGATGACTGTGTTTATCGTCAGAACCCAGGAACCATTCTCATCGTACCCAATATTCGCTGATTTCAAAGAGTTTTCGTGGGATAAATGTAAAGAAATATTAAAGATTGGTGTGCCAATGGGTCTTTCCACATTCTTTGAAACAAGTATGTTCGCGGTGGTTACTATTCTATTAAGTAAGTTTAATGTCACCACTATTGCTGCCTATCAATCGGCCTTGAATATCGTTTCCTTTTTGTACATGATACCGATTAGTATATCGACTGCACAAACGGTCCTTGTCGGATATGAAGTAGGGGCACGGCGCTATAAAGATGCGAAACAATACAGCTGGTTAGGTGTCTATCTAGCCATTTTGATTGCCGTAGTAACTGGAGTATTCGTCGTGATTTTTCGCTATCAAGTTGCCGGTTTCTATTCCAACGAAACGGCCGTTATTAATTTAACAGCCAACTTCTTAATCTTTGCGCTGTTTTTCCAAATTTGTGATGCTATTCAGGCGACTGCACAAGCAGCCTTAAGAGGCTATAAGGATGTCAACCTTGCCTTTATCATGACTTTAATCGCGTATTGGTTAATCTGTCTTCCAGCAGGTTATCTACTTGCTCATTACACGAGTTTGGGAGCAAGAGGTTACTGGATCGGGCTGACCATCGGCCTGCTCGCCGCAGGAATAGCCCTTTCCATCAGACTCATCTACATCCAAAAACGGAAATTCATCAATAAAAAAAGTAAAAACATGTAATG
>NZ_JBALOS010000226.1:11156-13443 GCF_036962765.1 Neobacillus drentensis | reverse complement strand
CATTACATGTTTTTACTTTATACTTTACGTTTTTTTACTAGTCTTCTAACAACATATATGCCTCCGATCAGCGCAAACAAATTTAATGAATCTCCAAGGTTAATAGTCAAATTAAAAGTGTTATTAACCCTGACATCATTTTTATTGTTATTTGAACCAGGTTGGTTATTAATTTCCCTTAATTCATTCATAAAATAGCCCCCCACAATAAATAAGGTATACTCATATTCACAAAAAATTCCAACTTTACATGGGGGGAATGTTGATAATCTGCTAGTCATCTACAAAAATAATGACGCCATCCAATTAAGAATGACGCCCGTAAAAGTATTAATATAGTTTTTTTAGGTTAAATAATTTAGAGAATAACGTTTGATTTTTATCCGTAATCTTTAATTCTTCCATAATTAATTTTTCTTGATTGGTAGTAATCCAATTTTGTAATTCTTGTTTATCTTTACAAAGCGTATGATATGTTTCTCCACCTTTACCAAGTGCGTTTACAACATATCTACAAGTGTTCGCCATAATTTCCACCTTTAAAAATAAATTAGTTTCCTATAAGGATTATATCAGGCATAAAAAAATAGTCCATCATTATTTTTCATCAAAATCATCTAATTTGTTACAAACAAAAAAGACACCAAAATGGAAGATTAGTGTCTCATCTGTCTTAAAAGGAAGTTAAACGCTTTCAACATGCTTTGGTTTAAATGTCATCCGCCATGCTTTTTTATGAACTGTGACCGACAGCCAGAACAACATGATCGCAATCACTGGGTGTGCGGAGGCTGCCCATGGTAAAAGGGAATCCCACATTGGTGAAGAAATAAACAAAAGCTGTCAGGTTACCCCGACAGCTTTATGTTACGATTTTATTTGAATATGAATATCATGAGTACGTTTACTTCACCCCGCCAGGGCCTACACGACGACTAACTGTAACGGTCTTAGCAGTGTCAGTCTCGGAAGTACTTGTAAACGTCAGATTCGTTGGAACTGGCTGAGGGGCAGCTTTACTTGCAGCAGGGATTTTTACGAAAACAGGAACAGTTACGGTTTTACCTGCTTCTACCTCAATCACATTATTCTGAAGCCTTAATTCCCAACCTGCGTCTGTTTTGGCGTTCAGGCGGATTAGATCTGTCGCATTTCCAGTGTTGGTCACATTGAAATTGTAGACAGCGATTCTTCCAGGTGCTGCTTGTTCTGCTGGACCAACCGTACCTGCAACTCCTCGTTCAAATGAACCAGCACCATCCATATTTCTTACAGCTACTCGGTAAGAGAGCGCGCCTTGTTTGTCATACTTCTTACCTAAAATATAGAAGTGAAGTCGGTTAGCTTCATCCTTGTACTCACTTACGACACCATCACCAGTTCCTGCTTTAAAAAGAGAGTCTGCTAGCTGTTGAAAATCACCGACAGACATCATTGCTGTGGTTCCGTCAGGTCGTTTAAAATCTACTTGATTTATATCCTCTTTATGTGAATCAACTACCCAGATATTTGGGGCGGACTCGGCGTTCTTTGTCTTGGCTAAAAGAACACCAGAATCAGGGACAAAGGAGTCAAATCCTACCCGGTCAACTACCTCGACTGTGTAATTATTGTACCATTTTGCACCACGCTGCATATCAGCTCGCCAATCGTCGTTCAAGGAGTTCACTGGTGTTAGATCCTCCATGCTAATGTTAATACCGTGGATGGCAGAACGGCCAAATTCACTGCCTGCTGGTACCTCACGGGCGAGGATGTCAGTGAATACTGGGCCTGTAGTTGCTAATTCGTCACGGTTTAGACTAAGATACTGATCCTCAGAAAGAAAGCCCTGTTTGATTTTATTACGCAGCATATGATGGGATGGGGCAGATGCACCTAAAGGTGATGGAACCATCCATCGGGTGTGCGGACCACCAGGACCATTAAAGCTTCCGCGGCTCATTAGTTCCCAAGGTCCTGAATAAGACCTAGAAACAGGAATGCCGTACGGATTATTGTAATTATCTCCGAGGGTCATAATATGGCCAAATTCGTGAGCAAATGTCCCCATTCCATCATTTTCACCTTGGATGGAGGTGCCGCCACCGGCGCTTGACCAAATGCTCTTGGCTGCGTACCAAGATGTCCATGGGACATAGCGGGTTTTGGCTGAATTAGGCATACCTGTAACATTTGGACCAAAGGGAGCGGTTACGGACTCCGGATTTTGAAACTTCATTTCGCCTAGTTCCTGCCAGACACCAGATTCATCATAACCGGCATGGATGACAAATCTGAAGTCAAA
>NZ_JBALOS010000226.1:8335-11001 GCF_036962765.1 Neobacillus drentensis | reverse complement strand
CTCTCGCCAATACTCATTTACGGTACGATAGTTGTTCAATGCTGAAGGTTTATTGAGGAAGTCTTCCCAAAACTTTGGTATCTGATCGCGCGGAATATTCCCAGTGCCAATCGGGTTACCGGCAATTTCTGATCCCTCTGGCTGGCTTAAAATGAACTCTCTGTCTTGGAAGTCGACAATAATTAAGGCACCCTTAATAACTCTTTCCGGCTTAATATCTGATGTCTGCCAATCAATTCCAGGAACGGGGCGGTAATCACTCCATGCCATATCACGAGGCAGAACCCAGGATTCAGAATCAACTGGTTGAGGAAACTCTAGTAAACCGGGTTTTTCTGCATAAGCGGTTGTTGACACTGTTAAAAATAATAAACTTACCAAAAAGATGAGAGACCTTTTAATTTGCCTCAAAAAATCAAACCCCCTTAACTCTATTTAAGTACAGGAAAATAATATCATTATCTGATTATTTCGAATATAGAAATAAATACGAATGTAAAAAAGAGGAATTAAGTAATAGAGATTTGGATGATATTTGCTAGATTTATAGGATAATTAGTATGGTGGACCCGAGTTGTCTTTAGAAATTTTGACCTATATAACAGGCATAATTATAAAACCACGTTTTTAATGTTTTTCTTTTGATTTCTAAAATGGTCAAGTTAATATTAAAGAGCAACAACATAAAGTAACTCTAACAAAAGAAAATTTATTGCCCCCGTATCTTTTCATCCATCTTAAAACGTTTAAAGGGCAGAGAGTGCAAAAGGAGTGAAATCAATGTCACACAAGCTTAGTCATGACAGCTTAGAAAGTATAGAGCACGAAATGAGGATTGGGGAGGATTTTTGGATTCAAAATTATCCAAAACTTCGACGATATTGTCACTTTCTTACCAGCAGTAGATGGGATGGAGACGATATTGCCCAGGAGACTTATATAAAGGCGTTAAAATATGAGAATCAACACCAGAGAATGACAACGGCATTGCTAAATAAGATTGCCTATAATCATTGGGTCGATATGCTTCGAAAAAGAAAAAATGAAACAGTTGAGGCCGATCCCGAATATGCCATGCATACACATATGACTCCACTGGATGTAACACGGGAATCGGTTGAGTTACTGCTCAAAAACTTTACACCCAACCAAGCGATTATCTTTTTGCTAAAAGAGGGTTTTCAATATCAGCTGAAGGAAATCGCCACGATATTGGATTCTACAGAAATGGCTGTGAAGTCCAATCTTCATCGCGCGAAAAAGCGACTGGAAAAAGCTAAGGAAGAGAGGCCACTCCATTCAGTTGAATTGTTTTGGAATGAGGAAGAAAAGGAGCAGCTATCAGACCTGTTTTATGATGCATTGAAAAATCAAGATCCAACCATCCTCATTCAATCGCTTCCTGCACTAACATGTATGAGCAGCGTTTCTAAAGTCGTTTCGGGTAAATTGCGTACCAAGCCAACTTTCTCTCCTTCAAGCACTCTCTGTATGGCTGCATAGCCAAATGGCTTTCAAGGAGGGATTGGAATGAGTACCATTCCATATGTAATCGAACAATCTAATCGGGGAGAACGTTCCTACGATATCTATTCCCGTTTGTTAAAGGACCGAATTATTATCATTGGAGAAGAAATTAACGAGCATACGGCCAATAGTGTCGTCGCCCAATTATTATTTTTAGCAGCAGACGCACCGGATAAAGAAATTTCGCTTTATATAAATAGCCCTGGAGGGTTGACGACAGCAGGTTTTGCCATTTTTGACACTATGCAATACATTCAGCCCGACGTCAGGACGATCTGCACAGGAATGGCAGCTTCATTTGGGGCGATGCTACTTCTTGCTGGGAAAAAGGGAAAACGTTACGCGTTACCAAATAGTGAAATTATGATTCACCAGCCATTAGGAGGGGCGAAAGGTCAGGCAACAGAAATCGAAATTTCTGCACGAAGAATCTTAAAATTAAGAGAGCA
This sequence comes from Neobacillus drentensis, assembly GCF_036962765.1. GTDB lineage: Bacteria > Bacillota > Bacilli > Bacillales > Cytobacillaceae > Neobacillus > Neobacillus drentensis_C. Next base: position 9,025 of record NZ_JBALOS010000226.1, on the reverse strand, counting down.
CATCAATCAAATTATTTCTGAACGGACAGGACAGCCGATTGAAAAGGTCGCAAAGGATACGGATCGAGATTACTTCATGAGTGCCGAAGAAGCGAAAGAGTATGGGATAATTGATGAGATTCTCTATCCAAAATAAGTTTTAGGGGAACGGGTGGTATAGAAATGAATACCACTAAATTTATCTAAAAAAAATGCGACACAATAGAAGCATCAATTCTATGTGTCGCATTTTTTTATAGGGAAAAATTAAATTGTGAATTTTTTACGGTGTTAAGGATAAGTAAAGGCAAACCATTTAAAGTTCCGGACTAAAAAAATCTTTTTCATCAAACCGTATGAAGACATTGTCCGTTTCCTTTAGTGTAGACAATATTAAGGGAGGAACTTTAATGAAAAAATATGTTTATTTCTTTTCTGTTTTCTTATTTATCATTTTGTTAGCAGCTTGCAATAATGGGATAAAGGAGGTTACTAAAGAGAATAAACCAAAAAGTGAATCCTCCGCCACCGACCAAGTGAGTAAAAATGATAGGTTACAATTATTAGAGAATGAAAAGGTAGGAAAATACTTAGCGGATTCAAAAGGAATGGCATTGTATTATTTTACTAAAGACCAATCTGGAAAAAGTAATTGTAGTGGAGAATGCTTAGACAACTGGCCAGCTTTTTCTGCACAAGATTTCGAAGTTC
>NZ_JBALOS010000226.1:7971-8247 GCF_036962765.1 Neobacillus drentensis | reverse complement strand
ATCCACTTTATTATTTCATCAAAGATCAAGTAAAAGGAGATGTAACAGGCCAGGGAGTTAGAGACGTTTGGTATATAGTAAACACTGAAACAACATTTAAAACGGCTTCCACGAGTAAATTACAATTATTAGCCGATAAAAATATTGGCAAATACCTAGCCGATTCAAAAGGAATGGCTTTATACTATTTCACTAAAGATCAGCCGGGTAAAAGCAATTGTAGTGGAAAATGCTTAGTCAACTGGCCAGCGTTTTCGGCACAAGATTTCGAAGTTC
>NZ_JBALOS010000226.1:4557-7888 GCF_036962765.1 Neobacillus drentensis | reverse complement strand
AAAAGGAGATGTAACAGGCCAGGCTGTAGGAAATATATGGTTTATTATTAATGCGGATACCTCTTTCTAATTAGATTATAAAAAAAATGACCACATGCAGGTCAATATATAAACAGAAAGAGGCTAACTCATTAAATTTAGTGAGTTAGCCTCCATTTGTCTATATAACCTTACGGTGAGCCTTGTACTGAAGGTTGATCGAATTGGAGATTTACATTTATACTAAAACTTTTTGGAAATCGACACTCATTCTCGTCCTCAGTGCTTTTTTTATTTGAATAGGAAATATTACTGGCACTAACCCTGCTAATAGTTTAATATATTTTCCAATACAAAGACAAAAGGGGGATGTTTTTTTGGAAATAAAAGTAGATGATTTAACCGGAACAGAAGTGGCTGATTTAGTAGGGGAGCATCTGCACAATATGACCCTGAATTCACCGCCAGAAAGTATTCATGCACTAAATCTAGATCAATTACAGAGACCAGATATTACTTTCTGGAGTGCATGGGAAGGAAAGGATTTACTTGGGTGTGGGGCATTGAAAGAACTTGAAGGCCAACATGGAGAAATCAAATCGATGCGAACTTCTGCCTTCCATCTAAGAAAAGGTGTGGCATCACAGATTCTCCAACACATAATTGACGTAGCCAAACAGCGAGGTTATCACAGGCTGAGTTTGGAAACGGGATCGATGGATGCTTTTGAACCAGCAAGAAGACTATACACAAGCTTCGGATTCGAGTATTGTCAGCCATTTTCAGATTATATCGAGGACTCCAATAGCGTATTTATGACAATGGATTTATAAATTTGTTTGGGAGGAATGGTCAATGGATCACGAATTAAAAGAGGTCATTAAAAAATGTGACCTTGCAATCAAAAAGGAAGATTTTGATACACTGATGAATTACTATACAGATGATGCCATCTTAGTTGTCAAGCCTGGAAGGATAGCTCGAGGAAAAGAGGAAATCAAAAAAGCATTTATTGCTATTGCAAACTATTTCAATAACAGCGTGGTACCCACACAGGGGGAAATGGTTATTTTAGAAACTGGAGATACCGCGTTAGTTATTTCTCAAACCCTTCTTACAGCCGATAAAGAGGATTCTGAATATTCTATGGATAGAAAAGCCACATATGTATTTAAGAAAAACTCACAGGGAGAATGGCTTTGTGCTATCGATAACTCCTATGGTACGGAATTAATCAATAATTAGAATACAAAAAAGGAGTTGGTTACCTGCCATAGATCGGTAATCAACTCCTTTTTCATCAGTCCCTAGCACAATTGGGCCCAAATGGTCGATCTATCTTCCACGTTATTTTCAATGATGGTGTAGGCAGCATTCGTAATTGCTTGTGATAGAGTCTTGCCAGTTGCATGGACGTTATTAAAGCTGGCATCCGTTTCACCATTGGTTTTAAATGTATAACCAAGCCCTTTTAATTTGTTGACGATTAGCATGGCATGATCAAGATTTTGCTCGGGTTGAAACTCAGATTCGTGGATGAATGCAGCCTTTTCAAAATCATACCATCGATCCCACCGATTTAACTTCCAACCTAGAATTCTACGTGCAATCGAATCAGTTTTGTTCATAACATTTCCCCCTTTTCTCCCGTTTTTTTATGTTCACTCACTGTTATGTAACAGTATACATAATATGTATTTATTGAATAACACGAAAATATTTTTGACTACCATTTATTTGAATTTTTAAAAAATATTTTTAAAAAAGGGGCACAGTTTCATTTAAGAAAAACTGTGGTCGTTAGCTGATCGCAATAAACTTTCAGAAGAATAATGGTGCGTCTACCTATACCTGAGAATGTAGAGATAAAAAAAGAGGTGAATCATTCACCTCGAATTGTCCTTTATATTCTTACTTTTCTCTGTGTGGGTACATTTGGTGCCATTGCTCCCATGTGCCGTGAGGATGATGATGATGCCATTGGTGCCAAGGTACCCAAGGATTTTGTTGTTGCCATTGATGATGAGTACCGTGAGGATATTGGTGATGCCACTGCTGCCAAGGCATATAAGGATGCTGCTGGTGCCACTGCTGCCATGAACCATGAGGATGTTGGTGATGCCATTGTTCCCAAGGTACAAAGGAGGATTGTGATTGACCATGATCGTGAGTCATTAAATTCACCTACTTTATGATTAATTCTGTATAGCTTATGCATTTATTGATTTGAAGGGTATCTTTCATGTGAATTTAGGCTGGACAAACGGTAATTTCAGCTATAGAGAAAAGGAACGCAAACAAAAAAGACCGTACAAATTAGATCACATCTAACATATACGGTCTTTTTATTGGTTAACGCTTTTTCTTCTTGGAATTATCAACAACAAATTTACTTTTCTTAACAACTTCTACGGTTACTAGAACATGAACATTTAGTTCATCTACATTCTTAACACTTGATACCGTTGCCTTGCGACCTTTAATTTTTAACTCTTCACCTTCGGTTGGCACTCGGTTAAGCAGCTGAGTTAATAAAACGTTATTATTTTCTATAAAATGAACAGCAAACATGTCGACCTCACCTATTTCCTGTGGTATGTGAATCATCAAATACTCATATAAAATATATGAGTGAACGATAGCCTCAATTACTGATAATAAAAAATTTTGAAAATGGACGATTGAGGTGAGGCAGGAGAATTATTCTAGTATTTACTACTAATATATAATTATGGTAATAATAGGTTATAGGGGAGGAGAAGGTTTGGAATTAAAGGTTAAGTTTTCTCCAATTGGTGGGACGATAGTAAATGAGGGTTATTTGAAGTAAAAAAAAAGGATAGATAAAGTTAATGGCCACTTTACCTATCCTTCCCTTTTTTCTATTCATTGTAGCTTATATTTTTAAGAAATTAGCAATTCATACTAGTGGTTTATCTATTAAAGTAGTAAATAAAAGCTCATGTACATGACCATCGTCCAATGTAGTGGTTCCTTTAATTAAATGGATATGTTTTCCTTCACCAACAGGAATGGCAGGTCCTGTTGTTATGGCAACTTCATGATGATGATCTAAAAAATCAGTATTAACTAATATCGAATGAACATGACTCTTCCCTCTCGGAATAACTTCACTCGTCACACCAGCGAAACGATGATTGTGCCTATCATCATCCTCTTCTGCTAACTTCGTACTTGCTGTAAATTCGTGATCATGTGTTTGTACTGTTTGTTCATTCTCAGTAATAGTTGGTTGGTTTCGAGTATTTTTTTTCAAAAGATAAAATACCTCCTTTTAAATTGACTCATTAAAGAATCTATTCAGCATAAAACTTACTTATGTGAATTAATA
>NZ_JBALOS010000226.1:307-4537 GCF_036962765.1 Neobacillus drentensis | reverse complement strand
ATATGGATGGAACATTATTTCAAACAAACAAAATATTAGAAATATCGCTTAAAGAAACGTTTGATCACTTAAGAATGCTGAATTTATGGGAAAAAGAAACCCCAATTGAAAAATACCGTGAAATTATGGGTGTACCCTTACCAGTAGTTTGGGAAACCTTGTTACCTGACCACAAAAATATCGTAAGAGAACAAGCGAATGATTTTTTTCATGAGAAATTAATTACTCATATTAACGAGGGTAATGGTGCACTATATCCGCATGTGGTGGAAGTTTTCAATTTGTTAAAAAATAATGGTTGTTCCATTTTTATAGCAAGTAACGGACAAATCGAGTATTTACAAGCAATCGTAAGACATTATCACTTAGATCGATGGGTTACAGAGACATTTAGTATCCAACAAATACAATCTCAAAATAAAGGTGACTTAGTCCAAACCATCGTTAAAAAGTACACGATTGAAAAAGGTGCTGTTATTGGTGACCGATTATCAGACATTAACGCTGCCAAAAGCAATGGATTAATGGCCATCGGCTGCAATTTTGACTTTGCCCAAGAAGACGAATTGGCTCAAGCGGATATAAAAATTGATAGTTTATTAGAACTAAGAATGATTGTAGAGAAGCTTTCTTGCAAAGCTTAATCCAATTTGGGTTAATGAAAAGATAGTTTAAGTAATAAACTGACAGGAGGAAATAAATATGAGCGGGATTGTAAAAACACCTGAACCCCCTTATTACGCGGTTATTTTTGCTTCAGAAAGAACGGAAGGTGACAGAGGGTACGGAATAATGGCGGACAAAATGGTCGAGTTGGCAGCACGGCAAAAAGGATTCTTAGGTGTGGAAAGTGCCCGGGATGACCAGTTAGGAATTACAGTTTCATATTGGGATTCTATTGAATCCATCAAAGTGTGGAAGGAAAATTCTGCACATAAAGTGGCCCAAGAAAAGGGGAGAGCTGAGTGGTACAAAAATTTTTCTCTCAGAGTATGCCGTGTGGAAAGACATAGTTTTTTTGAAATGTAGTAAGTGATACGGTTTTCTTAACATATTGTTTGTTCTGCAAATTTCTGAAGAATCGGTGTGGTAAATTTGATAAAAAACAAGAAATATATCTATTTTGCTATTATTCCCTTTTTGTTGTCTATGGCGATGAAATTCCCTTTCCCAGATGAAATCCCTTATGGAGAACCAATGGTTGAGGTGTTTGAAATACCTGTAAGTACAACCAATGGAATCAATTTTATAGGAGTTATCTCGTTATTTCTTCTGATAGTAAGTTTATATTTGATTGTGAAAGGATTGAATAAATTTCATGTTCGGTTTGTAGTGGTGGCAATGGTAGTTTACACATTCACTCCACCTTTTGTAGCCACTTCATATCAAAAGACGTTTGCATCTGGTATCTATGCCATTTCTTATGACTCAGTTCATAGTAAATGCAGCTTTGAAAAAATGAATGAAACCACATTGCATGGGATGTGTGAACTTCCTTTTGAAAACTACAGCAAAAAGGATGTCCAGTTCAATATAGAATTTTATAAACAGGATGCTTTCGAAGATGATACACCATTGCTATCTCTTATGAATAACGATGCACCATATAAGGTTAGGTTAAGAGGAAATGAGAGTAAGCGTATAAAAATTGAAACAAATATCGATGTCTCAAAAATGAAAAATCAAATTGATTCAGGAGAGTCATCAGAAGTTCATTTGATCATTAAGGCCGGAAAAAGAAGCAGGAAATTATAGCTCTCATTTAAGTCAGAATAGAGGATATTCAGACACTACAAACAGCAAAATACCAAAGATAGTCCGAATAGGGGGCCTATTCGGACACAAGAGTCAGGAAATAGCCAAGCGTTGTCCGAATGCAGGTGCCATTCGGACACAACAAGCAGGAAATGGCCAAGCGTTGTCCGAATGCAGGTGCCATTCGGACACAACAAGCAGGAAATGGCCAAGGGTTGTCCGAATGCGGGTACTATTCGGACAAAACAAACAGAAATTCCCCATCTCCATTCCCCGAATACGACCCTCAATAAATCAAAGCCTACATAACTTGAATACCTACATATACCTCAAATGCTGATCCCCAAAAAAGCCCTTCAAAATATAATCCCCATCCGGGACATTTAGTTTTTTAAATCCTAACAAAAACTCTTTATTGTCATATGGTACTTCTCTAAAAGCAACGGAAACTTCTCCCTTATCACCAATGGTTAGGACAGCGTAGCTGGCCAAGGGATGATAGTTGCAGCCTAAGGAACTTGGATTGAGATATAGGCGCTCTTTCGATTTAAAGTGGTGGATGACGTGATGGTGTCCAAAACAGACGATATCAGCAGTAGATGTTCGGTAATGCTCATCGAGTTTCGCCTCAGTTGGTTCTTTATCCAATGGGATAAACACATGTTGATCACTCAAATGGTAATGGACAAACAATAAATGTTTATCATTGTACACAGCCTCTAAAGTGACCGGAATCTCAGCTAAAAACGGAATGTACTCCCTATCAAGGTGACCGGTAATCCATTGATGATGCACTTTCTCCTTACCTCTGCTATAAGGTTCTCTACCTGCAATGATATCCAAAATAGCTTCGTCGTGGTTTCCCATGACAAACGAAATATCTGGACGTGAACTTAACAGCTGAAGAACCTCATTCGTTTGATACCCAATCCCGACCAAATCCCCCAAACAATAAATATGTTCAGCAAAAGTATCCTTGTCGATATCATCCAAAACTGCCTTTAATGCTGAATAATTACCGTGAATATCCGTGATGATTGCGATTTTATGTTCCATTTTCAATTCTCCGTTTTTCTCATAGTTTAACTACTTGTAATCAATTAAATACAAATAATTGAATATGGAATCTAAGGAGTTTTTACTGTCTTTCTCATCCCAACTTTAAAAATCCATCTAAGAAGCGGTGGAACAGCAAAGTAAATAAAAAAGAGGCGGAAGAGCTGATAGCCGGTCACCATCGATAAATCAGCATGGACGGCATGAGCGAGAATACCCATTTGGTCCATTCCCCCAGGAGCCAAGGCTAAAAAACTGGTCGAATGGTTAATATGATAGAATGCAACGAGCAGCATGCTTAACCCGATCGAGACCAAAATCATGACCATCCCGCTAATAAGCGCAAGTGTAATAATTTTTGTTTTATGCTCGAGTTTCTCTGGTTTTAATAGCAACCCAATATACCCGCCAATCATAAATTGAGAGACATCCAGTAAAGTGGGAGGTAACGCCGGACCATGCAATCCCATCAAATTGAATATCGCTGTTCCTACGATTGGACCTAATAAATAGGGTGTAGGAAAGTTAAGTTTTCTAGCCAGTAGGGCACAAACCACACAAATAATAACAAACCAAATGACCGTTGGAAAAAGTGGGCTAGGGGCGACTGCACCACTAGTAACCAAGCCAGAAGCTGTGTGGGAAGTATTGTTAAAAAGTGGTCCGACAATAAGAAAGGGAACAAAGAAAATAATCATAATCAATCTTGCAACTTGGAGAAAGGTCACCGTTGTAATATTAATTCCTTTTAATTCTTCAGCAAATATAATCATTTGTGAAAGCCCGCCTGGAATACTGCCAATCAAGACCGTAGGATAATCGACCCCGGACAGTTTGGATACGACATATGCTATTCCAGCGCAAAAACAAACGAGCAAAACCGTCATCAGCAACATCGAAGGCAGTTTCGCCACGATTTCCAAGAGTGCTTCTTTTGTGAACGAAAGGCCGATGGAATATCCAACGATCACTAAACCTATATCTCGAATCCTGCTCGGCCAGTAGTACTGAACCTTTCCGAATCTCGAGCCAATCAAAACCGCGGCCATGGGTCCAAGCAGCCAAGGAATCGGTGAATGGAGGAGAGTGAACATAAAACCACCGATAAAGGCGGTTATCAATGTGACACAAAATCGAATCCTTTTATCGTCATTAGCAAATTGAATCAAAGCAAACCCTTCTGTCTATAATAAATTAGTTAATCAATCCCGTCCCTGAAGGAGGGAAACTTGAAATTTATGTAATTCAGCATTCATAACACCCTCAATAACGGCGGGGTCTTTTTCCATAATCACTTGAGCAGCATCCAAAGAATCAGATCTAAAAACACAAATCCCAAGGGCTCCATCTAAACAAGGACCAGCCAGGATTAGTTTTTCTTCGGCTAATAGTCCCTTTAAATAATCAAAATGCTTCGCC
>NZ_JBALOS010000226.1:0-244 GCF_036962765.1 Neobacillus drentensis | reverse complement strand
GTTTAATTAAATAAACAAACTCTTCCAATAAAAAACCCCCGATATTTATTCATTCCCCAATTATTTTAACATGGCGTGGAAATTTTATCTAAACTTAACAATTACATGAAGTAATTTAGGGTTGATTTAGACATAATATAGGTGGAAATAGCTTATCAACTATTTTCTTCAAAAATTTTAAAAAGGAGAGTAATATATGAAAGCACCATTTATTTTAGGACTCGTTATTACCTTCTTCTTATTG
>NZ_JBALOS010000225.1:2548-3199 GCF_036962765.1 Neobacillus drentensis | reverse complement strand
GATATAAGGAAAACAGAGAGATATGATGAAAGTGAACCAGGAACGATCCTTAATCAATCCCCTCCTGGTGGTGAAAAAGTCGTCCCCGAAGATACTGTATTAGAGTTTGAAGTTAGTAAAGGACCAGAAACAATTGTCCTTAGTGATTTAACACAATACACATTAAAAAGTGCTCAGGATTACGCCTCCTTAGTAGGGCTCAATATCGAGACTGATGAAAAATATGATGAAAAAGTTCCTGTCGACATGGTTATCTCTCAATCACCAAAACCTGGAACGGAAATGACGAAGGGCGATACCATATCTGTTATAATCTCAAAAGGGAAAGAAGAAAAGCCGCCAAAAACGGTAGTGAAGGAAATTACCATTGATTATGAACCAACCGTCCCAGTCACTGGCGAACCTCTTCCAAAGCAGGAAGTTCTCATCTACATCGAAGATATGAACCATAGCATGACAGAACCGGCAGAAAACTTTTACATTACTGAAACAACGAAAAAACAAATTGAGTTAACGATTCCTTATGGCGGAAAAGCTGGCTACAAGGTTATTCGTGATAGTAAGGTCATTGCGGATGATGTCATTACCTATTCTGAAACAGAATAAATCCATATTATGATACTCTTTTAACTAGGCTGTGTTAAAGCTTAT
>NZ_JBALOS010000225.1:391-2477 GCF_036962765.1 Neobacillus drentensis | reverse complement strand
AGTTTAACAGAGCCTTTAACTAAAGGATTTGAAAACGGGGAATATATGAAGGTTGATGTTTTCTAATTGAAAGGCAAGGAGTGTGGCTATGCCGGAAGGAAAAATTGTTAAAGCATTAAGCGGTTTCTATTATGTACTTGGAAATGATAAGTTAATCCAATGCCGTGGCAGAGGGGTATTTAGAAAAAATAAAATTACCCCTCTTGTAGGTGACGAAGTTGTTTTTCAAGCTGAAAATGACTTGGAAGGGTACATTATGGAAGTAAAGGCTCGCAAGAATGAACTCATTCGTCCACCGATTGCAAATGTAGATCAAGCCATTCTTGTGTTTTCGGCTGTTGAACCAGAATTCAGTACAGTTCTATTAGATCGTTTCCTCGTTCTTGTTGAATTTAATCGGATTGAACCGCTAATTTGCATTACCAAAATGGACCTTACTACTGATGATGAGCAAATGATGATAAAGGATTATGCAGAGCAGTATACAGCAGCAGGCTACAAAGTAATCCTTACTTCTTCCGAAACAGAAGCAGGAATTGAACTGTTAAGTCCGCATGTGGATAATAAAATATCTGTTTTTGCTGGTCAATCCGGTGTTGGAAAATCTTCGTTACTGAATGTTCTTAGGCCGGATCTTGAATTAAAAACAAATGATATTTCCTCCCATTTAGGCAGAGGAAAGCATACGACAAGACATGTGGAATTAATTAAGATCGGCAATGGACTCATTGCAGATACGCCAGGATTTAGTTCATTGGAATTTACTAATATTGAAGCGGAAGATTTAACATTTTGTTTCCCTGAACTACAAAGTGCAAGTGAGAATTGTAAATTTCGAGGCTGTTTGCATGTTTCTGAACCCAAATGTGGTGTGAAACAAGCCGTAGACACAGGGGATATCCCAGGATATCGATACGAACATTATTTAGATTTCTTACAGGAGATCAAGGATAGAAAGCCGAGGTATTAATAATGGTTAAAATAGCACCTTCTATACTATCAGCCGATTTTTCGAAATTGGGTGAAGAAATTTTAGCGGTGGAAAAAGGGGGAGCTGACTACATTCATATTGATGTCATGGATGGTCACTTTGTACCCAATATTACGATTGGCCCTTTGATTGTTGAAGCGATTCGTCCAGTCACGAAACTGCCACTTGATGTACACTTAATGATTGAAAACCCTGATCACTATATTGAGGCATTTGCCAAGGCTGGAGCCGATTATATTACCGTGCATGTGGAAGCTTGCCGGCACCTTCACCGAACAATCCAAAATATTAAGTCTTATGGAGTAAAAGCAGGGGTAGTCTTAAATCCCGCTACACCTGTAGAATCCATTCAACACATAATAAGAGACATTGATATGGTTTTATTAATGTCAGTTAATCCTGGGTTTGGCGGGCAAAAATTCATTCCTGAGGTTCTTCCAAAAATAAGAAAAGTAAAAGAGATGGCAGAGGAAATAGGAATGGACCTAGAGATTGAAATTGATGGCGGCGTAAATGCTGAAACAGCAAAGGTTTGTATAGATGCAGGTGCAAATGTGCTTGTTGCAGGCTCCGCTATTTATAATGAAGAAAATTATACGAGAGCAATTTCGCTTTTAAGAGGTTAATGGGAGAGCCAGCTTATGTGCTGGCTTTTTGCATATTGAAAGGGAGACATTATTATGATTATCAATATTCTTGCCGGAGGACCTGAAGACCTTCTGCCTGATTTGACAGAGTACTTGGCTGAAGACGCCATCTGGGTCGGAGTCGATCGCGGCGTCTATCATTTAATAAAAAGAAATATTACACCAACGATTGCTTTTGGAGATTTCGATTCTGTGTCAACTGAAGAGTTATTGTTTATAGAAGGCCGTGTTACAGAATTGAAGAAGTTTAAGCCTGAAAAGGATGAAACGGACATGGAGCTTGCTCTAAATTGGGCCCTTAGCCAGAATCCGCGAATCATCCGTTTGTTTGGGGCCACCGGAGGAAGACTCGATCATTTATTTGCCAATGTTCATTTATTACTAAAACAATTTAAAGAAAAAAGTTCAGTTGATCTCTCCCTAATAGACCGTAAGAATATCATTTTTA
>NZ_JBALOS010000225.1:0-377 GCF_036962765.1 Neobacillus drentensis | reverse complement strand
GGAGTTACACAATTGAAAAATTAGATACAAAAAAATATATATCCTTTGTTCCTTTAACACTAAATATCCGCAATCTCACCTTAGAGGGCTTCAAATTTCCTTTGTATAATCGTCATATTTCAATTGGTTCAACACTATGTATTAGTAATGAACTTATTAGTGATTATGGTACTTTTTCATTTTCTGAAGGCATATTAATAGTGATAAGAAGTCATGATTAACATGTTTTAGTAACTAACTCAGAATAGCCCTTTAAAGTTGGAATAGTGCCTTCAATGTTTTTGGTACTGATTTCGTTCGTTTGAATAAAATGGTAGGGCGTTCGAAAAAAGTTGGGTTGAAATAAGCTGGGGAGATTTGTGAGGAGGGACAGTATG
>NZ_JBALOS010000224.1:5505-5749 GCF_036962765.1 Neobacillus drentensis | reverse complement strand
CCTAACAAGTGCCATAACCGTCGCGGGTACTGTTGATACGACGAAAAAAGGTGTGTATAAGCTGAACTACACTGTGAAAGACAGTTCAGGAAATGAAACAGTCATTACACGAAAAATAACGGTTATTGATAATATTAACCCAGTCATTTACGGTGCTGCAGATACGACAATAAACATGACAGATACATTTGATGCAATGGCAGGTGTATCTGCAGAAGATAATGAAGATGGTGACCTAACAAGT
>NZ_JBALOS010000224.1:0-5326 GCF_036962765.1 Neobacillus drentensis | reverse complement strand
GGTGCTGCAGATACGACAATAAACATGACAGATACATTTGATTCAATGGAGGGAGTGAAAGCTATAGATAATGTTGATGGCGATCTTACTTCACTGATTGTGGTAGATGGGTTTGTCGATATCAGCAAGCCAGGTGATTACGAACTTAAATATACTGTTACAGATAATACAGGAAATAGTTCAACCATTAAGCGAATTATAACGGTTGTAGATAACATTCCTCCTGCTAAGCCAATTGTAAATTCATTCGGAGACAACCAAAATATGATTACGGGTACTGCCGAGGAAAATGGATATGTTGTTGCGGAAGTAAACGGTTCAAAGATTGGTATGAGTCAAGTAGAGAATGGTGGATTCTTCGGAATTTGGATAAAAAAACAATTTGCTGGTACTAAAATCAATCTATATGTAGTAGATGCTTATGGGAATTCTGGTGAAGCCACTACAATTGAGGTTTCTGACCTTTCTGCTCCAGAAAAACCTCTACCAAATAAGGTGACAGATAAGGATAGTATAGTTACCGGGCGAAGCGAAGCTGGGACTACAATAAAAGTAAAAGTAAATGGTTTTGAGATAGGTTCTGGAACAGTAGAAGAAGATAGTAGCTTTACTGTGGCAATTCCTGTTCAAATGGCAGGAACTGAACTAGCTATTAGTGCAACTGATAAGGCTGGAAATGTAAGTGACACAACTACAGTAGTGGTGAAGGACGTAACCGCACCAGTTAAGCCAGAAGTAAATGAAGTAACGGACAAAGATACTGCTGTAACAGGTCGAGCAGAGCCTGGGTCGAAAGTAGAAGTGAAAGTAAATGGTTCAGTTATTGGTTCAGAAACAGTAGGAGAAGATGGTCAATATAGGGTGACTATATCAACACAAAAAGCCGATACAGAGTTAGTAATTATCGCTACTGATAAGGCTGGTAATATAAGTGAGGAAACTACAGTAGTGGTGAAAGATACAACTGCACCTGGAAAACCTGTAGTAAATCAAGTAAACGATAAAGATACAATTGTAACAGGTCAAGCGGAAGCCGGATCGAGAATCGAAGTGAAGATGAATGGCTCAGTAATCGGTAAAGGGACTTCTGGACAAGACGGCAAATATAAAGTGACGATACGAGTTCAAAAGGCTGGAACTGTATTAGAGATTGTTGCGACTGATTCTGTTGGAAATCAAAGTGAAGGAACCACCATAAAGGTTATAGACAAAACTCCTCCATCAATTTTTACAGTAAATTTGGTATCCGACAAGTCAAAGGAAGTAACCGGCAGGACGGAAGCGGGAGCGACTGTATCAATCAAAATCGGCACAAAGATCTATGCAGCAAAAGCTGATACAAAAGGGAACTTCAAAATAATCATTCCAGCACAAAAAGCAGGAACAAAATTAATTTTAACGGCTAAGGATGCAGCTGGTAATGTAAGTGTCGCCAAAAGTACCACCGTTCTTGATAAAACAGCACCAGTTGCTCCAACTGTTACGACAATTACAGACCTAGCAAAAGTGGTAACTGGTAAGGCAGAAGCAGGAGCAATTGTTACTGTAACAATTGGAACGAAAAAGTACATTGCCAAAGCAGATTCTAAGGGGAACTTTAAGGTAACGATTCCTGTGCAAAAAGCAGGCACAAAAGTAGTTGTGACAGCGAAAGATACAGCAGGAAATGTTAGTCTAGCTAAGAGTGTAATTGTCATTGACAAAACTGCTCCATTAGCACCGAAAATTAAAACGGTAGTGAAAAGCACCACAAAAGAGGTTACTGGAACCGCGGAAGCCTATTCTACGATAACGATCAAAGTAGGTAAGAAAGTCATCGGTACAGCCAAAGCAGATTCCAAAGGGAAATTCAAAGTGAAAATTAAAGCACAAAAGAAGAAAACAGTCTTAAGCGTGACAGCATCTGATAAAGCGAAGAATGTTAGTAAGGCAGTAGCTGTTAAAGTAAGGTAAATATAAAAAAGATTAATCCCCTTCACTCGATGTGAAGGGGATTATTAATCTTGAGAAAAGGATCGAAATTAAAAGGAAAGAGGCTTCAGAATGATGGAGATTCATACTTTGAGAGAAAACATTATAAAAATGTCGATGTGAGGAGGATCGGTATAGAGGATTAAAAGACTAAAATTTTGGGGATGTCTTAATTATTATGCTTCAATTCGCTCTATTATTTTAGTAAATCGTTACTGTAGTCAACACTCGACAATCTTTTTATGACTTTGAAGGTATAATTCCAGACTTGGAGCTCGATTAGACAATATTAATCAAACGTTTGTGTAATGGAGAAGTGGCGGGGAAATAGTAGATTAATGAATAATGTAAGTTTATGAGAAACCCATCTGATTTTGTTGAAAGATGGGTTATTTCCTGCGAAATTAATAAATGCTCTTCGACATTCTTCATGTCTACTTTGCTGCAGGAATTCATATACATCAATACTTGCAGAAGTTTTAACCAAACGTTTGAATAGTATAGCCTATATGGTATTTAGTCGAAAGAGTGTCGGATGGTGACGATAACGGCATAAACGACATCTTTCTCCTATTTTTCGTGCATGTTTCAACAATTTATTTTTGCATAGTGGAGAATTAAGCTATATCCATCAATGGCTGCAGTGAAACTAATCAAACGATTAATTAGAAGGGAAACTTGTGGAAGATGGTCGAGGGTTGTCACTGAAAAGATTAGTTAATATGGTGCGAGTTTAGATGTTCCACTTCAAAGATGTATTCGTCTCGATTTGCTTTCTCAATATTGCACCTAACATAGCAATAGTATATTGTTGTATTCGGCGATATGGTCCATCAACTTAAACCATTAAACTGATTGTTGGAGGTATTTTACTCAATGAATAAACAGGACCAACTAAATATGATCAAAGAGGATTTTATTAATTGTCAAAAGGTACTATTGGCAATTGGTGATGAAACACGTCAATCGATCTTGTTAGTTTTAATGGGAACGGATTGTCAAACAGGACTGCGTGTAGGTGAAATCACTGAACAAACACATCTTTCTCGACCTGCTGTGTCACATCATCTTAGGATTTTGCGTGATGCCGGTGTCATTTTAATGCGTAAGGAAGGGACAAAAAACTTTTATTATATTAATGTAAGTACAGAATTAGGTTTATTAAAAAACCTAGTGTTTGATATTGAAAAATTCATGCAGAATTTTTATTGAAATGATGGAAGATAAACATTCATTTTTTGGAGGTATAGCCAATGAGAGCAATGGTTATTGATCGGTATGGGAAAGTCCCAATGCGTTTGGAAGAAATGCCCACACCTGAAATTGGTGAATATGAGGTACTCGCAGAAATTCATGCAGCTAGTATTAATCCTGTTGATTTTAAGATACGCGATGGGAAAGTGAAATTGTTAGTTCAATATAAAATGCCTCTTATCCTTGGGAATGACTTTTCTGGTGTCGTGGCAAAAGTTGGCGCAAAAGTGACTCGTTTTAAAGTTGGGGATGAAATATATGCACGTCCACGTAAGAGTAACATCGGTACTTTTGCGGAATATATCTCCATTCATGAAAATGACATCGCCTTAAAACCTAAAAATTTAAGCTTTGAGGAAGCAGCATCGATCCCGCTGGTGGGGTTAACCTCCTATCAGGCCATACACGACATCCTGCAATTACATAAGGGACAAAAGATTTTGATCCATGCTGGGGCTGGTGGTGTCGGTACCTTTGCGATTCAACTAGCCAAATTAATGGGTGCCACTGTTACAACAACTGCCAGTGAAGCGGGTATGAATTTAGTAAAATCTCTTGGTGTAGATGAAATTATTAATTACAAGACAGAAAAATTTGAAGATATCCTGAAAAATTATGATGCAGTATTTGATACACTAGGGGGCGAGATACTCGAAAAATCATTCGAAGTGATAAAAAGAGGAGGAAAAATTGTTTCCGTTTCGGGATTACCGAATGCTCGTTTTGCTAAAGAATATGGTTCAGGATTTTTTAAAACGTTGTTGTTTTCAGCAGCGAGTACTAAACTTACTGCACTTGAAAAAAAGCATAATGTTCAATATACGTTTTTGTTCATGAAGCCAAGTGGAGATCAATTACGTATTATAGCAAACTTTATTGAGTCTGGTAAAATTAAACCTGTCATTGATAGAGTTTTTACTTTTCATGATGCTCAAAAGGCGATGGAATATGCGGAGTCGGGAAGGGCTAAAGGGAAAATAATTTTAAAAATCAAATAGTTATTAATTAAATCCGGTGCCTGTCACGCCCCGGATTTATATTTTTATAGAAAAATGCCCCATGAAGATCATGGGGCATTTTAATAACGATAAGAATCGTAGCTGCGGCACATTGGGGAGGATTGGTGGTATCTGTATTGCATGGTAAAGAGGGTGTTCACACTGGTGCACATCATGGAACCCCTCTTTTTTGAACTGTTTAGAATTTAAAGCATTGTCGAATGTTTTTTTAATGAATATTTTCCAATATTTGATAAGATTGTATTAGTTCATATTACCTGTTTCATTAGATGCAATACCAATAATTCATTTTATAGATAAGGAGGTTAGTAATGATACGAGTTTAATAGTAGCAGTATGCAATCTTTGATTTAGATCAATAATACATAATTTTATATCAATTAAAAAGGAGTAGAAAATTTGAAAATCGTAAAAAAATTATTCGTGGTATTAATCGCTTTTTTAATGGTCTTTAATACAAGTGAGTTAACCTTTACCTATAAAGCAGTATCAGCTGCAATCAATACTGATACGGATCCTGCTAAATTACAACAAAGTGACAATCTATTTACTGCCGGAAGCCCTCTTATCTTTGAAGAAGAGAAAAGTTATGCTATAAAAAATCAAAGTTCACATAGTGTTAATCTAGAATTTGAACCGACTTCGCCAATGAATTATGATTTTGTCAAATATAGCTCTGATGAGAAAATAATCCAATTTGAGAAAGATGCTTCGGGGAATATTGGTTTAGGTGATGGCGAATCTATCAGAATTACACCAAAAAATAATTTAAAAGGATCTATTCCAAATTCTACTGAAAATGAAGTTTTTGTAAGTGAATCTGAACCTGCACTTTACCGTTTCACATTAGAAAAAGATAAGCATTATGAGATTAAAAATACAAGTAATTCTTCTATTCTAATGAGAAACTTATCTGCTTGGGATAAAAAGGCGGAAATGGTCGTTTATGACTCGGATGGCAAAGTGAGAAACATTGATCAGGGGTGGTGGGGTGATTTATGGTTAAATGCAGGGGAGAAAGTTCGACTCAGTGTCAATCCAGAACAAACCCAAGAAGCCTATATACCATATGATCAGAAAGA
>NZ_JBALOS010000223.1:7413-13700 GCF_036962765.1 Neobacillus drentensis | reverse complement strand
GTGTTAATATTCGTTTTGTTGAATAAAAATTCAAATTAAAAATTATGCAGATCTTATTTATCATAGGAGGAAACACCATGAAAAAAACATTTTTATTTTTTACCATGATTTTAACACTAGTAGTTTTGGCAGCTTGCGGCCAAAGTAATAAAGACGGAGCAAATGGAGAAAAAACTGGCGATAAAAAAGTATTAACGATGGCAACATCAGCTGATTTTGCTCCATTTGAATCAAGAGATCCATCTGGTAAGGTAGAAGGATTTGATATTGACTTAGCGAATGCTATTGCAAAAGAACTAGGGTATAAACTAGATATTAAAGACATGAAGTTTGATGGTTTAGTTGGTGCTTTACAGGCTAAACGTGTTGACATGGTTCTTGCTGGTATGTCGGCAACAGAAAAACGTAAACAAAATGTTGATTTTTCAACTCCTTATAACCATTCAGGTGAAATGTTTATCACACTAAAAGATTCTAATATTAAAACAATCGATGATCTAAAAGGAAAA
The DNA here is from genome assembly GCF_036962765.1 of Neobacillus drentensis. GTDB lineage: Bacteria > Bacillota > Bacilli > Bacillales > Cytobacillaceae > Neobacillus > Neobacillus drentensis_C. The sequence continues at coordinate 13,191 of NZ_JBALOS010000223.1, read as the reverse complement.
ACCGTTGGAGTTCAGTTAGGAACCATTCAAGAGGAAGGCGCAAAAACACTTCAAAAAAAGGTGGATTTTACGCTTAAGCCATTAGACAATGCAACAACTTTAATTCAAGAATTATTATCAAATCGTATCCAGGTTGCTTATATGGATAAATCAGTGGCAACAGGATATATAAAAGAACAAGGGTTAGGTGGATTTGATGATCCGACAACAAGTTCTCCTGGAATGGCTGTTGCTTTTCCAAAAGGAAGTGACTTAACGGATGATGTAAATAAGGTTCTTAAGGACATGGAGGAGAACGGTAAACTCCAAGAATTAAAGGACAAGTGGTTAAAAGACCAGCAATAAGCATAAGATAAAATATCAACTAGACTAGCGACGTAAAGAAAATTATGAAGTGAGGTGTAAGGCATGAATTTGGACTTTAGCCAAATTGTGCCTTATATTCCTTTTATTTTAGAGGGAATATGGGTAACATTAAAATTTGTTATTATTTCAATTATTGTAGGTTTTATCCTTGGTACGATTTTAGCATTATTTAAAATTTCACGAATCAAAGCCTTAAATTGGTTTGGAGATGCCTATACATCTATTTTTCGTGGTACACCACTAATTTTACAATTAATGCTAATCTATTTTGCAATCCCGCAATTAACAGGCTATGATATCTCACCATTTTTATCATCGATCTTAGCTTTTGGCTTAAATTCTTCAGCTTATGTTTCGGAGATTATCAGGGCCGGAATTCAAGCGGTGGATAAAGGTCAAACCGAAGCTGCACAAGCACTAGGAGTTCCTTATCGTCTTATGATGAAGGACCTTATCTTACCTCAAGCACTAAAAAATATATTACCTGCACTGATGAATGAATTTATCACCTTAACAAAAGAATCAGCGATCGTCTCGACGATTGGCTATTTAGATTTGATGCGCCGTGCTCAGGTTGTTGGAGCAGATACGTACCGTAATTTTGAACCATTAATTTTTGTTGGTTTAATCTATTGGATACTAGTTATGGGACTTACTTTGGCAGGTAAACGGTTTGAACGGAGGCTGAAGTACAGTGATTAAAGTCGAAAACCTCTATAAACAATTTGGCAATAACGAGGTATTAAAAAATATTTCTACGAATATTGATAGCGGAGAAGTTGTGTCAATTATTGGACCATCCGGTTCGGGAAAATCTACCTTTCTTCGTTGTTTAAATTTGTTAGAGACACCTACCAAAGGGAAAATCTGGATTAATAATCAAGAGATTACCGACCCCAAAACCAATATCATGAAAATTCGTGAACAAATCGGTATGGTATTTCAACACTTTTATTTATTCCCGCATTTGTCGGTTTTGGAAAACTTAACATATGCACCGATGAAAGTGAAAGGGGAATCCCGAGAGCTTGCTGAGAAAAAAGCACGGGAATTGCTAGGCCGCGTGGGTCTTACTGAAAAAGAAAAAGCCTATCCGAATAATTTATCAGGTGGACAGAAGCAGCGCGTGGCGATTGCCCGTGCACTTGCGATGGAACCGAAGTTAATGTTATTTGATGAACCAACCTCAGCGCTTGATCCAGAAATGGTAAAAGAAGTACTTACAGTTATGAAGGATCTTGCCCAATCAGGAATGACGATGGCCATTGTTACACATGAAATGGGATTTGCTCGTGAGGTTTCTGATCGGATTCTTTTCCTTGATGATGGGATTTTATTAGAAGAAGGCTCTCCTGATCAATTTTTTAATAGCCCTCGGACAAGCAGAGCAAAGGACTTTTTAGAAAAAGTATTATAGAAATTGAAATCCTTAAAAAGAGACATTCTTGCAAAGAATACGTTAATAGGGATATGCTAAAGATGATCTTACCCGATCATCTTTTTATTTTTTTTATTTTTGGAGAGATAATGATGAAATTTAGAATCGGATACCGGACCATTAAAACAGCTGTAGGGACCGCGATTGCCATATTACTTGCACAACAGTTTGGTTTGCAGAATTTTGCTTCAGCAGGTATTTTAACCATACTTTGTATCCAGGTTACAAAACGGAGATCGCTCCGAACGGCTTGGGATCGTTTTCTAGCCTGTGTATTAGCGATGCCTTTTTCTGCGTTATTTTTTGAAGGAATCTCTTATCATCCAATCGTTATTGGTATCATGTTATTTTTCTTCATTCCTACTATTGTGATGCTGAAAGCGAAGGACGGCATTGTGACTAGCAGTGTTATTATTTTACATATTTATATGGCAAAGAAAGTAACTATGGACATATTTTTAAATGAACTTGGTGTCATTACCATTGGAATTGGTGTGGCCCTACTCGTAAATCTTTATATGCCAAGTGTAGATAGAAAGCTACTTGATTATGTGAGCGAACTTGAGGAAAATTTTAAGATTATATTCTGTGAAATAGTCAACTACTTACGAACGGGAGAAGGCAGATGGGCTGGAAAAGAGATTACCGTTAGTGCTCAATTACTAGATGAAGCGATCGCACTTGCCCTGCAAGATGTTGAAAATCACTTTTTGCGTGATGAGAATATGTACTTTCATTATTTTAAAATGAGAGAAAAACAATTTGCTATTATTGAACGCATTTTACCACTTGTCACCTCCATTACTCATACCGTTAAGCAAGGGCATATGATTGCAGATTTTCTAGAGGAACTTTCCGATAACATTCATTCAAGAAATACAGCCCATATTTATATAGAAAAATTAAGAGAGATGAAAAAAATATTTCAAGAGATGGAACTGCCGCAGACAAGAGAAGAATTTGAAGTTCGGGCAGCTTTATTGCAATTAGTTAATGAAATGAACGATTATTTGATAATAAAAAGTACGTTTAAAGGATTAAAATCTTCTTCAAAAATGAATGAACATAAAAAGATTGAAGCAAACTAGAGGAAAAAAGGCAGGTGGCTGCTATGATAAAAATCTTATCGCCGATCCTGATAGCTTTTTTCATTTCACCGCTTTGGCCATTAGGACAAAATCCTATGCCAGGTGCTCCCTTTGTTATTGTGAATAAAAGTAAAAATGAAATGGCCTTTATTAATGAAAACAAAGTCCAAACGGTTGTTAGTGTAGGGACGGGAAAAACACAAGAATTAACGCCAGAAGGTCTTTTTAACATTACGGTTAAGGCAAAAGAACCTTATTTTCGGAAAGAGAATATCCCTGGCGGGGATCCGAAAAATCCACTTGGGGCGAGATGGATTGGCTTTGATGCAAAGGGAACAGATGGCAGAACATTTGGCATTCATGGAACAAATCAGCCTGCATCAATCGGAAAATATGTCTCGCAAGGCTGCATCCGTACTCAAAATGAGGTGGTTACATCACTTTTTCCGTTAATTCCTTTGGGGACAAAAGTATTGGTTATTTCTTCTAAAAAATCATATGAGACACTTGCTAAAGATTATGGAGCAATAAACTAGCAATGGGACTGTTCAATTAGAACAGTCCCATTTTTTATATATTTTTTATGAAAGAAATTGACCGATTCCAATGAGGAGAGTTGAGGCCAGCATAGCAAATAACATTAAATAAACAATAATTTTTCTTGTTTTTTTACTTTTCAAAATGGGTACCTCCTTAACAATTTGAAGCTTTATCTATATTGTACAAGGAAATCCAAAAATGAACAACGGAACAACTACGTAATTTAGGAAGGATTTATGAACTTTTTACCGAATAAGAATATTGTCGAATTAATTCTAATTTTTAGAACAGAGGGGTAATTATGATTAAAAAAGTCGACCATATTGGAATTGCAGTGACTTCTCTTGTGAATACGCTTCCTTTTTATACCGATGTATTAAATCTTCCCTTGATAGGGATTGAAGAGGTTGATACTCAAAAGGTAAGAGTTGCCTTTTTACAGGCAGGAAGTACAAAACTTGAACTGCTTGAGCCTACATCGAAAGAAAGTGCAATTGCCAAATTTATCGAAAAACGCGGTGAGGGAATTCACCATGTTGCCTTAGGGGTAGAATCGATAGAAGATAGAATTATCGAAATGAGAGAAAAAGGGATACGTATGATTGATGAACAATCAAGACCTGGTGCTGGAGGGGCAAGCATTGCCTTCATGCATCCAAAATCGGCATCTGGGGTTTTATTTGAGCTTTGTGAGAAGGGGATGAAGGGGTAAAATGATCGATATATATGAAAAAATAAATGAGTTGTATGATAAACGCCGAGAGGTAGAGTTGGGTGGCGGCGATGAGAGAATTGAGAAACAACATGCAAAAGGAAAGCTGACTGCTCGAGAAAGAATCGACCTGTTAGTCGACAAAGGAACGTTTTTTGAATTAAATCCGTTTATTGAACATCGTACCAATGATTTTGGTCTAGATGAACAAAAGGGTCCTGGGGACGGGGTGGTAACGGGTTACGGGAAAGTAAACGGTCGCCCCATTTACTTATTCTCACAAGATTTTACTGTCTTTGGCGGTGCATTAGGGGAAATGCATGCTAAAAAGATTGCTAATGTGATGGATTTAGCTGCGAAAAATGGCGCCCCTTTTATCGGCTTAAATGATTCTGGCGGGGCACGGATTCAAGAAGGTGTTGTATCCTTAGATGGATATGGACATATATTCTACCGAAATGCGATTTATTCCGGTGTCATTCCGCAAATATCAGTCATCATGGGTCCATGTGCGGGCGGTGCTGTTTATTCTCCAGCGATTACTGATTTTGTGTTTATGGTTGAGAAGACCAGTCAAATGTTTATTACTGGTCCTAAAGTCATCGAAACAGTAACTGGTGAAAAGATATCTGCAGAGGAATTAGGCGGTGCGAATGTACATAGCTCCATTAGTGGAAATGCCCATTTTCATTCTGATTCCGAAGCAGAAGTGTTGCAAAACGTCCGCAGACTATTGAGTTACCTTCCTCAAAATAATGAAGAGAAGCCTCCGAGATTTGAGGTGCAGGAGGACGAAGATTATCGTTCTGATTTAATTGATGTAATTCCATTTGATACAGTTCGTCCGTATGATGTCCGCAAAGTCATTGAGCAAGTGGTAGACGAGAACAGTTTCATGGAAGTGCAAAAGGATTTTGCTAAAAATATTGTCGTTGGGTTTGCCCGCATCAAAGGTGAATCAGTGGGTCTTGTCTGCAATCAACCCAAGGTGATGGCGGGTGGCCTGGATATCGATTCTTCTGATAAGGCTGCTCGCTTTATCCGAACCTGTGATTCTTTTAATGTCCCAATCATCACCTTCGAGGATGTGACAGGCTTCTTCCCGGGAGTTAAGCAGGAACACGGCGGAATCATTCGCCACGGGGCAAAAATATTATTTGCCTACTCCGAGGCGACCGTTCCGAAATTAACGGTTATTTTAAGAAAAGCCTATGGCGGTGCCTATGTAGCGTTAAATAGTAAATCGATAGGGGCTGATTTGGTTTTTGCCTGGCCGAATGCTGAAATCGCTGTTATGGGTCCACAAGGGGCTGCCAATATCATTTTTGCGAAGGAAATTAATAATAGTGAAAATCCTGAATTGACAAGGCAGCAAAAGATTGATGAATACCGTGAAAAGTTTGCCAATCCTTATGTGGCGGCGAGCAGAGGTATGGTGGATGATGTGATCGACCCTCGAGAAACTAGAATAAAAATTGTTCAAGGCTTAGAAATGCTTAGAAACAAAAAAGAATCAAGACCATATAAAAAACACGGTAACATCCCTCTATAAACAAGGCTGTGGTAAAGCTTATGGTTGATTTTGCCACCCTGTTGATTGGAGCGGAAGACGCGAAGACTCCTGCGGGAGGACG
>NZ_JBALOS010000223.1:0-7393 GCF_036962765.1 Neobacillus drentensis | reverse complement strand
GACCGCCCGCGAACCGCACAGGCCTGGAGCGGAAATCAACAGGCAAGTTTAACAGTGCCATAAACAAACTGCTACTCCCGGTTTAGGTGTACTCTCTATCATTTGAAGATACTTTTATTAAAAGGTATACTAAAATAGGAAAAGCACAAGTGCTTAGTCTTTCCTAGGCACCAGAGCTGGACAAATAGTGAGTACATAATTGGAGGTCAATCTAATGGTTAATCAGGAACGTCTTTTGAATGAATTTTTAGAACTTGTGCAAATTGACTCAGAAACAAAATTTGAGACAGAAATTGCAAAGGTATTAAAACAAAAATTTACGGAGCTTGGCCTCGAAGTTTTTGAAGATGATACAACAGCTGTAACTGGACATGGTGCTGGTAACCTAATTTGTACACTGCCGGCAACTAAAGAGGGTGTTGACCCGATTTATTTTACTTGTCATATGGATACTGTTACACCCGCTAAAGGTGTAAAGCCATCTATAAAAGACGGTTATGTCGTTACGGATGGAACGACGATTTTAGGTGCCGATGATAAAACGGGAATTTCAGTTATACTTGAGACAATTCGTCAATTAAAAGAACAAAACCTGCCACATGGCTTGATACAATTTGTGATTACTGTTGGGGAAGAGTCTGGTCTTGTTGGTGCAAAAGCACTTGATTCTTCACTGATGAAAGCAAAATTCGGATATGCCCTAGACAGCGATGGCTTAGTTGGTAACGTAGTGGTAGCTGCCCCAACACAAGCAAAGGTAAAAACCGTTATTTACGGTAAAACAGCACATGCTGGTGTAGCACCAGAAAAAGGGGTCTCCGCGATTACAATTGCAGCTAAGTCGATTGCGAAGATGCCGTTAGGAAGAATTGATCACGAAACAACTGCCAACATTGGCCGCTTCGAAGGAGGCCAGGCAACCAATATCGTATGTGACCGTGTTGATATTTTAGCGGAGGCACGTTCACTTATCCCTGAAAAAATGCAAGCTCAAGTGAGTAAAATGAAGGAAGCATTTGAAACAGTTGCTGCAGAAATGGGCGGCAGAGCCGAAGTAAATGTAGAAGTCATGTATCCAGGCTTTAAATTTGGTGAAGGTGATCATGTTGTCGAAGTCGCACGGAAGGCAGCTGCCAAAATTGGTCGTAGTTGTGAACTTCAGCATAGCGGCGGCGGTAGTGATGCCAACGTATTTGCTGGGTTCAATATTCCAACCGTAAATCTTGCTGTTGGTTATGAAGAAATTCATACAACAAACGAACGCATGCCAGTTGAAGAATTGTATAAGCTTGCAGAAATGACACTTGCGATTATCGACGAAGTGGCAAATCAATAATCTATTTGAAAGGAGAACCTAACTGTAGGTTCTCCTTTTTGATATACTAAGGGAAGAAAATGTGGTAAGGAAGTGCCAGCATGAAAGAAATGTACCCCAAAAATGGAAGAGTCATTTTACATGTAGATATGAATAGCTTTTATGCATCTGTTGAAATGGCCTATGATCCCAATCTTAAGGGTAAACCGCTCGCGATTGCTGGAAATGTAGAGGAGCGCAGAGGTATCATTGTCACCTGCAATTACGAAGCAAGAAAATTTGGGGTAAAAACTACGATGCCGCTTTGGGAAGCGAGAAAATTATGTCCGCAGTTAATCGTCATGAGACCCAACTTTGAGCGTTATCGAGCCGTTTCCATTGGTATGTTTGAAATTCTCAGGCACTACACAGACCTTGTAGAGCCCGTTTCAATTGACGAGGGATACTTGGATATAACGGAGAGCTTTGAGTACGGAAGCCCAATCGAAATTGCTGAGAGTATTCAAAAACGGATATTAGAGCAACTAGATATACCATGTAGTATCGGGATAGCTCCAAATAAATTTTTAGCGAAAACAGCTTCAGATATGAAAAAGCCAATGGGGATTACCATTCTGCGAAAACGTGATATACCAAACGTTCTTTGGCCTTTGAACACAAATGATATGCACGGTGTTGGAAAAAAGACAGCTGAAAAATTACAGACAATTGGAATTCACACAATTGGTGATTTAGCAAAAGGGAATGAGATTCAACTAAAAACACTGCTCGGCATCAATGGAATTCGATTAAAAGAACGAGCAAATGGGATCGATTACCGCCCTGTTGACCCGGAATCGATTGAGGAATTTAAGAGTATCGGCAATTCAACAACCCTTCCTCGGGACATTAGTAATCAACATGAACTTTTTCGTGTGTTAACGTCATTAGCAGAAACGGTTTCAGTAAGGCTGAAGCGAAAGAAGGTGCTTGCAGGAACTCTTGGGATAACCATTCGTTATAAGGATCGAAGGACGATCACTAGAAGTAAAAAACTTCCCAACCCAACCAATCATAAAGACGATATATCTTCCTTTGCTCAGCAGATTTTTCTAAATGCTTGGAATGGAGACGCTGTGCGATTACTAGGGATTACAGGCAATGATTTAGTAGATCATGACCATGCCTATAAACAGTTAGATTTATTTTCGTATGAAAAGGATGCCAAAAAAGAACCCTTACTTAATGCACTATCTAGTCTTCGTGAAAAATACGGAAAAAAAATTATCGAAAACGCGGGGGCTCATCAAACTCCTACTTCCGACAATATCGGTGCAGGAACGAGCTTTAATAAAGACTTTCTCCAAACCTTTCCCAATAAAAATAATGACCCAGAGTAAAAATCACCACTTTGCTGTCATAACAAAGTGGTGATTTTTTAAACGGGCACTTCTGCCTTATTATTTACAAATATCAACATCTAGATCTGTTACCGGCCACCAGAAGTAGCCGTCTTTTTCTAGCAGCTCATCTGCCTCTTTTGGACCCATTGTCCCCGATTGGTAATTAGGGAAGTTTTCCTTCGTACTTTCCCATACCGCAGAAATTTTATCAACGAAACTCCAAGAATAGGCCACTTCATCCCAATGTGTAAAATTCGTTGCATCGCCTCGCATGCAATCGTAAAGAAGTTTCTCATAGCCTTCAGGAGTATTCATCGCATGGATACCTGTATTGGCAAAGCTTAGTTTTACCTCTTGTGCATCTAAATGTCCACCTGCCTTCTTGGCGTTTAGGTGCAGTGTAATTCCTTCTTCTGGTTGAATGTGAATCACAAGGAGGTTTGGATTTAACATTTTTTCGGTTTGGTAATATAGATTCATTGGTATATCTTTAAATTGAACCACTATTTTTGTTGATTTTGTTAACATTCTTTTTCCTGTTCGAATGTAGAAAGGAACACCAGCCCAACGGAAATTATCAATCATAATTTTGCCGGCAACAAAGGTTTCTGTATTCGATTCCTTGTCCACCATCGGTTCATCACGATAAGCAGGTACTTGGACTTCTTCAACCTTACCTTCACCGTATTGACCACGAATAAAATAATCATTGACTTGTTCACCCTCAACCGCCCGAAGCGCACGAAATACCCGAACTTTTTCGGAACGTATTTCATCGGTAGAGAGGTTTATAGGTGGTTCCATTGCAAGCAAAGCCACCATTTGCATCATGTGGTTTTGCAGCATATCTCTAAGGGCGCCGCTTGTTTCATAATAACGGCCGCGTTCTTCAACTCCGAGAACTTCACTAGAGGTGATTTGAATATTTGAGATATAACGGTTATTCCAAAGCGGCTCAAAAATAGCATTGGCGAATCGGATTACTTCGATGTTCCTCACCATTTCTTTGCCTAAATAATGATCGATCCGATAAACTTCTTTTTCTTCAAACGCACTTCTGATTTGTTTATTTAGCTCGATTGCAGATGGTAAGTCATGTCCGAAAGGCTTCTCAATGACGAGGCGTTTATAACCCTTTACGGCTGTAAGTTTGTCTGATTTTAAGTGCAAAGCAATGGTTCCAAAAAATTCAGGTGCCATCGCAAGATAAAAAATACGATTTCCTTCTAAATGATAGTTTTGATCAATCTCATCTGCTAAATTTTTTAATAAAGCGTAAGAATTGGAATCAGCAACATCATGTGATTGATAGTAAAAATGAGAGATAAAGTCCTCAATCCTGTCTTTTTCTCCTAGGGCTGATATGACCGAATCTTTGACTGAATGTTGAAATTCATCGTTTGATAGGGATCTCCTTGCTACCCCTATTACGGCAAATTTAGTTAATTTACCTTTCTCAAATAACCGGTAAAGGGACGGAAACAACTTCCGTTTTGCTAAATCTCCAGTCGCACCAAAAATCATAATTAATGAAGTCATGTTTCCAGTCTGCTCCAAAGTAAATACCTCTTTTCTGTTTATGTAAAAATGCTTAATAATCTTATGTTCACATTGTTTGATTTTATCGCATTCCATCAGACTTCGCAAAAATAATACAATGCAAGTCGGTCATTTTTTTATTTTTCACATATTAATTCCTGATATTCACTTATTATATAGCCATCCTTTGAGGAGAAATTGAATTCTGTTTGTGCTATATTATCAATATTGGATTTAAGGAACGGAATTTTGAGAGGAGTTTTTATTTGTGGATATATTTTTCTTAGGAACTGGAGCAGGAATGCCGGCAAAACTCCGTAATGTGACGTCTATCGCACTGAAATTGCTTGAGGAGCGGGGAGCGGTTTGGTTATTTGATGCCGGTGAAGCTACCCAACATCAAATTTTACATACTTCGATAAAACCACGACGAATTGAAAAAATATTTATTACCCACCTTCATGGTGATCATATCTACGGGTTGCCTGGATTATTATCAAGCCGCTCTTTTCAAGGCGGGGAATCAGAGGTAACGGTTTATGGGCCTAAAGGAATAAAAGACTATATTCATGCCAGCCTATCTTTAAGCCAGACCTATTTGAAATACCCTTTGGTTGTTACCGAGATTGAAGAGGGGATTATTTTTGAAGATCAACAGTTTATGGTGGAAGCTCGGCGACTTGACCACGGTATCCCTTCCTATGGATATCGAATCGTTGAAAAGGATAGACCTGGAACATTGCTTGCAGATAAGCTGAAGGAAGCGGGAGTACAGCCGGGACCGATTTTTAGAAAAATTAAAAATGGTGAAGCAGTAACCCTTGAAGACGGCAGGACCATTGATCCAAATGAGTTTCTGGGTCCGGAACAGAAGGGGAGAATTGTCACGATTTTGGGTGATACACGGTACTGCGAAAATGCGATTTTATTGGCTGAAAATGCAGATCTTTTAGTACATGAAGCAACCTTTTCTTCAAATGAAGAAAGACTTGCCCACGACTATTTTCATTCAACCACCCATCAAGCTGCAGAAGTTGCACGGAAGGCTGGCAGTAAACTATTGTATTTAACCCATATAAGCTCTCGGTATGATCGAAATAATTGGCTGGAATTAGTGGATGAAGCGAAGGAAGTATTTCCGAATACAGATATTGCCGAGGATTTTAAAGAAATAACGATTCCGCTTCATATTTAACTAGGTTGCAAATAAAAAGAGGATGTCATGTTGTTGACACCCTCTTTTTGATCTATTACCAAGCGCGCTCGTATTGTTTTGGTCCCTCAATCGTAACGCCAAGTTCCTTTGCTGCAGTCCGCGGCCAATACGGATCGCGAAGTAATTCACGTGCTATGAAGACTAAATCGGCTCGGTCATTTTGTATTATTTCCTCAGCTTGAATCCCTGAAGTGATTAATCCTACTGCACCAGTTGATATGTCAGCACCATTTTTAATGGTTTCGGAGTACTTTACTTGGTATCCAGGATAGACGTGAATATGGGCAGGGACAACAGCACCAGAACTTACATCAATTAAATCGACGTTCTGTTCTTTCATCCATTGACTAAAAGCTATGTAATCTTCTGGAGTTAATCCTTGTTCGTGATAATCATGAGCAGATACTCTCACAAATAATGGACCGTCCCAAACAGTTTTCACTGCATCAATGACTTCACGGAGGAATCTGTAGCGGTTTTCAGCAGAACCACCGTAATCGTCGGCTCTTTTATTGGATAGCGGCGAAAGGAATTCATTGATAAGATACCCATGAGCGCCATGGATTTCAATCACATCGAAACCGGCTTTTCCTGCACGCTCCGCACCTTTTTTAAATGCTTCGACTGTTTCTTCAATATCTGTTTTGGACATTTCCTTTGGTGTTTTCATTTTTTCATTAAAAGCTAGTGCAGAAGGGGCAAGAATTTCACCTTCTAATACGGCTTTCCTGCCGGCATGGGCGAGTTGAATCCCAGTCTTAGCACCATGCTCTTTCATTAGACCAACAAGCTCAGTAAAGCCTTCAACATGCTCATCGCTCCAGATACCTAAATCTCTAGGTGAAATCCTGCCTTGAGGTGTTACTGATGTTGCTTCAACAATGATCAGACCGACCTGACCGGCGGCTCTGCTTGTATAGTGAGTACGATGCCAGTTTTGTAAATGGCCATCTTCGTTGTGGCTCGAATACATACACATTGGCGACATCACGATCCGATTTTTAAGTGTGACCCCCTTGATGGTATAGGGGGAGAATAGTTTTACTGCCATTATATAAGCCTCCCGAAATTAAATAGTAAACAATCCTTTTTTAGTATAGCAAAAGGATTGTTTAATGAAAAAAATCAAGCTTTTATTCTTTTTCTCGGAGTTCGCTTAACCGATAGGTTGTTCCCCTCCAAACAATACCGCCGCGCTTAAAGGTTAGAAGGCTCGCCCGAAGAATCGAATAAATAAAGAGCAAGGCTGTAATGGGAAAAACCAAAAACATGAGAGGGGAGAATAACGTTAATTTTTTAATGACCACAATATAAAGAATTCCACTCAGTACAATATTACCGAACGATAACAGGGCGACAGTCTTATTACCGGAAAAAATCATCAAAAAGGGGAGAACGTTTGTGATAAAAACCCCAAGGATCGCAAAAATGACCATGCTGATTCGGTAGTGTAATCCTGCAAATGTATTTTTCTCTAGGCCGATTAATGCTTCTTTTAAACTTCCATACCATTCCACTTCAATTAAATGTAATGCAGTCACAATTCTTTGGCGGTAACCGGCTTTTTTCATTTTCATCCCGAGCTGCAAATCATCATCCGGTCGCATTTTTATCTTCTCATGTGTACCAAAAGCTTCATATGCCTCTTTTAACACAAGATTAAATGCGCCTATCCCTGTTCCAATCTTTGATTTTGGGTTGTTGGCTAACCACGGTCGTTTAAAATAAGAAAAACCAAACAGGAAAAAGGCGACAAATGTTTTTAGCCAAAACCGGTTAGCACTTAAGTTTGGCGCAGCAGTAAGGTGATCCAAGCCGTTCCTTTCAAAATAATGGAGCGCTTTTGCAAAGGCATGTTTTTCGAATTTCACGTCAGCATCGGTAAACAACAGCCATTTACCACCCGAAGCCTGATTTGCACCTGTGTATAATGCGTTATTC
>NZ_JBALOS010000222.1:695-1022 GCF_036962765.1 Neobacillus drentensis | reverse complement strand
ATCCTCTTCTGGTGATAAAGATGATTCCAAAAAAGATAAGAAATCAAAGTCAGGATCAAAAGAGTCCAGCAATAGTTCTGAAAAGAAACAAAAAAATACGACTAGTAAAGATAAATCTGCTATGAAAAAAGAAGAGGCCATTAAAGAAGTAATAGTTGAACCTAACAATACATTGGTTTGGGCACAACCAATAAAAATTGAATCAAAGATGGTTCAAACAAAGGATGAGTTTGCTTCTAATAACTTAAGGATTAAGAAATCTCAAACAGAAGAAAAGGACTTAGCCAAAAATTCCACTGATATGAAAAAGTCTGAAGAAGATATTTC
>NZ_JBALOS010000222.1:0-672 GCF_036962765.1 Neobacillus drentensis | reverse complement strand
GAAAGAAATGAACCAAGTAAAAGAAGCAGTTTCTATTCAAAAAACAGATAATCCGCCAGCCCCGCCGTATAAAATACAACAGAATGAAGCAAAATCAACAAAATCGCAAGAAGAACCAGCGAGAGTATTTAAATCAGCACCTACACAAAACCAAGCTACAAATAATACAGAAAATAATAAAACAAATGATATGAACACTACTAACAACGATCAGAATGTATGGAAACAAAAGGAGAAAGAGCAAAGAGTTCTTCGTTTTACAGGAGAACCAGTTAATCAAGAAAACAAAATAGCTTTCCCGTTTTCCGGATGGCCAAACAGAAACAATCGAACTTCAAGATTGTAATTAATAAAATCTTAACCTAATTGTGAAAATTTATATAAGGCCATTCCCTCATATTGCCCCTGTCAAAGCCCCCCAAAACCATACAAATATGAGCTGGGCAGTTCTGATCATGTATACCTGTTATAAGTAGTTAGTGATATCAGCCCTTCTCTATTTGTAAATGGGAATCCTAGGAAAGGAAGTGAGTAAATGAAGTTGAAAGATAATATCGGAAAATATATCAAACTGGAGATTTCGGGAAAGAAATTTATTAGTGGATTACTGATTGATTTAGGAAGCGATTTATGGGTAGTTTTTAATGGATATGATTACCTTTACATCCCTGC
>NZ_JBALOS010000221.1:3709-7074 GCF_036962765.1 Neobacillus drentensis | reverse complement strand
AATTGCCCCTATAGTTGAAAAAGATATTGAAAAATGAGTTGCCGTAGCAACTCATTTAAGATTTTTCGATGTAACCGGGTCAGTTTAACCAGGAGTTGCCACAATTGCTCCCCAGTGATACATGGATGTATATAGTGATAAAATTGTTTGTTCTTGACCACTATGAGGGTTTTGAGCAGAAGTCATCGTCTTAATGTCGAAGAAGCTTAAATTGCTTAGCGTCTGTTTTCCACTTTCCAACGTAAATATCGGTTTCGTTTAATATTTTTCTTTTTATTCTTTGATGAATTCCTTTGTACTTCTCACTGTATCAATTGGACGAACTAATTTTTCTATTTCTGAACGTTTAGGCTCTAAGAATGGAGGTAAAGATAATTTTTCCCCAAGCGTTTCATAAGGTTCGTCTCCCATAAAACCAGGACCATCTGTAGCGAACTCAAATAAAATTTGCGGTGCCACTCTTGCGTATAATGACTCAAAAAAGTGACGATTGACATAACCGGATGTATGGAATCCAAAACTATTCATTCGTTCAATCCATTCTTCTAAAACAGAGCGATCCTCTACACGGAATGCCGCATGGTGAACCGTCCCAAAACCTTGTCGGGCTTCTGGAAGAATGGCATTATATTCTACAATGACCGAGGCACCGTTCCCGCCTTCCCCCACTTCAAATAAATGAAATGACCCTTCTTTATCTGTCTCTTTAAATAATAAGACTTTTTCCATCATTTCTTTAAAGGAATCAAAGTTCGAAGTACGGATAAAAATAGGTCCTAAACCAGTAATGGCATATTCCAGTGGGATTGGACCTTTTTGCCATGGTGTGCCAGATTCCACCCCTTTATTGGATTCATCTGAAATCAATTGATATTGCTGATCGTCAAAATCAATGAAAGAGAGAGTTTTCTTGCCAAATTGCTCTTTGATTCCAGTATGTTTGACTTCTAAACGATCAAAACGTTTTACCCAGTAGTTTAATGATTCATCACTTGGTACACGGAACGATGTCTTTGAAATCTCGTTTGTACCATGTACGCCTTTCGGAATGCCGGGGAAATCAAAGAAAGTCATGTCTGTGCCTGCGCTGCCTTTATCATCTGCAAAGAATAGATGATAAGTTTGAATATCATCTTGATTTACTGTTTTTTTAACTAAACGCATACCTAAAACATAAGTGAAAAATTCATAGTTCTTTTCTGCACTGCTTGTAATAGCTGTTACATGGTGTATTCCTTTTAGATGGTTCATTGTATATTCCTCCAAGATTTAATTTAAGATCAATGGCCGTAATTTTTCTTCGATCTCTTTTCGATTTGGTTCCAAAAATGGTGGAAGTGCTAGTTTTTCCCCCATTGTTTCCATTGGTTCATCTGTCGCAAATCCTGGTGTATCTGTTGATAATTCAAATAAGATACCATTGGGTTCCCTAAAATATAATGCCTTGAAGTAATAGCGTTCCACTTTCCCTGAATTCGGTAACCTGTATTCTTTCAAACGCTCTGCCCATTGTTCATATTCTTCCTCATTCGGAACACGGAAGGCAACATGGTGAACACCTCCACGACCTAAGCGGACTCTTGGCAAATCAGGTCTTGTTTCAATATGAACTTCCGCACCGCTGCCCCCTTCTCCAGTTACATAAATCAATATATCTGCATAATCCCCTTCAAGTGAAGGATAAGAACCGGCAAAGCGAAAACCCATAACTTCTGTTAAAACACCGATCGTTGGTTCAGCAATTGCCACTGTGAGGGTTACAGGTCCTAAACCCATAATGGCATGTTCCAGTGGAATGTGATCCTTTTGCCAAGGAATCCCAGCTCTTACACCTTTTTCACCGTTATCGGCTACCAGTATTAAGCGAGTCCCCTCGAAATCTCTGAAAGCCAATGTATCACGGTTTGCTCTTTTTTGAATATCATCATGTTCAACCCCAAATTGTTTAAAACGCTCTTTCCAAAATAACAATGAATCTGAATTTCTAACCCTTAGTGATACAGTAGAAATATCTGAAGTTCCCCTGTATGTTTGCCCAAGATGAGGAATATCAAAGAACGTAACTTCAGTTCCTGGGGTTCCTTCCGCGTCAGCATAGAAAAGATGATAGGATTCTGTATTATCTTGGTTAACCGTTTTCTTTACCAATCTCATTCCTAAAATTTTTGTATAAAATTCATAATTTATTTCCGCTTTTCCTGTTAATATTGATACATGATGTAGTCCTAAGAGTTCCATCTCATTTCACTCCTGTCACAATATTAATCTAATTCTTTTGTTCGAAATTAAAGTTCCCCTGTAATAGGTAAAGGTCTCATAAAAGACCGATATTTTAGAATAAAAATGAATCTAAAGCATATTGACCGGGACCGACCAAAGCTATACCAATAGCAACTGCAAGTAAAGTTAAGTTGTATTCATATCCATTAGCTGTTGCCCATAATCCGTTAGGAGCATGAACTTTAACAATCGCCATTGCCATAGTCCCTGCAATCAAAATTCCTGCAAGTGGAGTTAAAAGTCCTAATGCAAACAAAATTCCGCCAATCAATTCTGCTAACCCTGCGAAAAGAGCCATGGTTACTCCTGGTTTCATGCCAATAGATTCAAACCATCCACCGGTTCCTTTCAATCCATAGCCACCGAACCAGCCAAATAATTTTTGAGCACCGTGACCTACAAATAGTAAACCAATGACCAAACGAATGATTAATAAACCAATATTTATCATCTTAAAAACCTCCTAAATGGTATTTATCTCGAATTCGAGATAACGGATTAAAAAAAATGAAAGATTAAACTTTATTCTTTACTTTTTTCAAAAGCTGCACCAATGTCTCTGCCTCATCAGAATCTAATGAGTCAAACATTTGATTAACAAGCTTATGATATTTCGGCATGATGTCGTTCATCCATTCATTTCCATCCTCAGTTAATGTCACATGTATCACCCGGCGATCATCTGGACAGGCATGACGGCTTAATAAACCTCTTTGTTCTAGTTTATCTATAACATAGGTCATCGAACCACTTGAGACCAATATGCAATTTCCAATTTGTTGAATGGTTTGTTTCCCTTTTTGATAAAGTACCTCTAAAACAGAAAATTCCGTTATACCAAGCTTGTTTTTTGTCATTTCTTCCTTTACTCGATCATGAATGGCTTTAGATGTTTGCATTAATATCAGAAAGGGCAAATTCGAGCATTTCCTCTCCATTTAGTTCACCACCTTAAAAAAATCTTGAATTAAATTATCTTGAATCTGAGATAATAATAATACTTATAAATTTTTTTGTCAATAGCATTTTATTTTTAGAACTAAACTCCGGTAGGTCAACGAGAAAAAGCTGCCTCAATGACAGCT
>NZ_JBALOS010000221.1:0-3670 GCF_036962765.1 Neobacillus drentensis | reverse complement strand
CTGATCTTAAACTCAAGCATGCGTTAGTTGATTAAGAATATCGTTATTATATTAGGTGAACTGAAATAAACCTGTTTTTACAACTGAATGTTAAAACCGCCTGTACCATTTGTACAGGCGGATAGATTAGGTCTCTATGAAGCAATGAAACTATATCTGTATTTAATAGCATTTATAACTAGGATTAGCGTACACATTTCGTGTAAAGACACATACTCAGTGAAGCACCTTTCATTACAAATAATACATTATTAGTTAAAACCTTGTATCCCAACATCCACAAAACGGATCTATCGGACTCTTTCCTTTAAACTCGGATCCCCCTGTTAACTTCTTATAAAGATTATCAATCATGTTTTCATTTGCGTGATAGCAGTTGATCATGACAGGGACCCTCGGAATATCGAATAAATGATACGGATTAGCCAAAGAAATGAAAATAGTAGGCACTTCCTGAATGAACCATGGTAAATCGCCGGCAAGCGTTGGCGACCAATGCAGACGCAAAGTTGGCTTTACGCTAACATTAGGAAGATTCGCTAAATAAATAACAAGGTCAAATTGTTCTTTTATTGTGTACGTAGGCTCCGTAAACGATGCTCCAGGATTTTGATTTGGATCAAAGAGAACCACCTCAAACCCATTTGTTCGCAGCTTGTCTGCAAATCTTCCAGCGTAGGATTCTGAGTAGAATCCCTCTTTTTTCAACTGAGATTTTGTGTCCTCTACAGGAATTAACAAAACTCTCCGATATTGATTAGCGGAAATAGGCAGTAATTCTTTAGTATCTTTTACTAGAGTAATGGAATCATCTGCTGCGATGGATGCCCACTCCTTATGTTCTTGACAGCCAAGTACTTTGAGCTCTTCTTGTCTCGGAGTTAACGCTGCTTTTTCTTTTTTATGGAGACCTAGAGNNCCCTTGTGGCTGCTTCCTCTACTCTTTCCATAGTCAGCAGTCCGTTTTCAAGGCCCTTCATCATAAATTCAAAGTCCTCTTGTACATTTCGGTTAAAAAGCAGTACATCACAGCCCGCTTCGATTGTTAAAGGAATTGCCTCTTCACGATTTTTTGCCATTGTGAACCCAGCCATCATGGTAGAGTCAGAGACAATGACACCATTAAAATGTAGTTGTTCTCTTAGCAAATTCTGTAACAATTCTTTAGAGAGTGTAGCTGGCATTATTTCTTCTTCCTTAATACCAGGACAAAGCTTTCTAGAATAATGAGGGAGCATAATATGTCCAGTCATAATCGTTTTTGTACCTGCCTCAATTAACTCCTTATAAATAACACCAAATGTACGATCCCACTCCTCTACAGATAGAGAGTTAACAGAAGTCAGGAGATGCTGATCTCTTTCATCCACACCATCTCCTGGAAAATGTTTGACGGATGCCGCTAATCCGTTTTCTTGTAAGGCTTGTACATACGCTTTTCCCATTTTTATAACGGCGGAAATATCTGATCCGAAGGTACGAATGTTAGTGATGGGATTTCGAAAGTTTATATCGATATCAACTATAGGTGCAAAAGACCAGTTACAGCCCACCGCTCTTCCTTCTTTAGATGCAATCTCCCCTAACTTGTGTGCCATTTCTGTGTTTCCTGTTGCTGCTACCTGCATGGGACTAGCAAATGATGTCCCGTCTAATGCAATGCCATTCCCTCCTTTTTCTAGATTTGCCGCAAGAAGTAGTGGAATAGGGGATTGCTCTTGTAAAAAACGATGAACCCTTTGGATTGCCTGTCCTTTGTCTGGCCTAAACATAAACCCACCAGGCTTATATGTCACTAGTATTTCTTTCAACTTCTTTTCATCCTTATCCATACCGTGAAGACAGAATAGTTGACCGACTTTTTCTTCAATCGTCATAGAGGATAAGGTTTCATTCACCCAACGAATATCTTGATCTCTTAAATAAAAAGGATTTTCTCTTAAATTAATCATGTTTACTCCCCCGATTTGTTTGTTTTTTAACAGAAGTCCGTCCGAATCATCAGCACTTATTGTGCTTTTATATCATTCTTAAATCCAGATGTATGACTAGTTCGTCTTATTTTTATTTCAGATAGGATTTTTGCATAGACCCCTTCTGTTAACTGGTATTTCATAAGCGGTAACGCAGAAATTATCATTAATATTCCAGGAATCAGGGTGAAAAATAAATGCATCCAAGTCATAGTAGTATTTGTTTGAGTTCCATTCGGAATATATCCAACAGCTCCCAACACATAAGCTCCCATTGCTCCTCCTAGAGCATCAGCAAATTTTGAGCGAAATGTATTGGACGAAAATACCGTTCCCTCTGCTCGTTTTCCCGTTTTCCATTCTCCGTATTCTACGCAATCCGCAACCATAGCGCTCATCGTAATCGTCGCTATACCGAAAAATAAAGTTCCTATCCCGCTCAATGCAAAAAGTAAAATGATGTTTTTACTCACAAAGAATAAAGCAACATGAGCCAAACCGTAACCAACATTTCCGATAATAGCTGTTGTTCTTTTCCCTAGACGCTTCGATACGAATGGCGCAAGTAAGGCTCCGAGCAATATAGGAAGCATACTTGCTAAAGAAAATACCGGAAACAAATGTTCCGCATTCAAATAATATTTAAAATAATAGACGGAGAAGGCACTTCGAATATTCATCGTCATGTCTCCAATTAACAATGTCAACAATACCAATAAAAGCGGACGATTCGATCCGATTAAACGCGCGGCATCTTTAAAAGAGAATTTTTCATTTCTTGCTACTGTTACTTGCTCCTTCACGTTATAAAAAGTAATCCAGAAGAACCCTACACATAATACAGCATAAATAGCAGCCACTGGGACCCAGCTGTTTGTCGCTTTAACAAACGGAAGAGTCAAGACACTTACACAAATTCCAGCAATAATTGCCATTACACGAGGTATAGTAATTACCTTGGTTCTTTCCTGTGAATCTTCAGTAATCGCAGATGTCATAGCCCAATATGGCACATCTACTAAACCAAAGCACATTCCCCATAGGACATATGTGATAGAGGCATATATGATTTTGGCTGTTGGGCTAATATCAGGCTGCAGAAAGCAAAGAACCGTTAAGACAGCCATTATTACAGGAGCAAATAGAAGATAAGGTCTAAACCTTCCCCATCTGGATTTTGTATTGTCTACAATTACTCCTATAACAGGATCTATCATGGCATCCCAAATCCTGGCCACAAGAAAAAGGGTACCTACAACTGCCGGAGATAATCCGAAATAATCTGTATAAAAAAGCATAAGATAACTGATCATTAAAATATAAATTAGATTCTGGCCCAAGCTCCCTACCCCATAGGAAAGTACGGTTTTTGAAGAAACCTTCATTTTTGCCACCTCATTGTTGTAATGTTAGCTAAATTCAGTTGGTCTACTGCTGTTTTTTATATTTTAATTCGTTTTTTGTTACGTTTCTAAATTTAAATGAGGACATGATTTCACACCTGTTCCAAGTAAAGTTGCTGTAAGCGTGAACGTATTTCTGCTGTTACACCAAGTCCTTCTTCTAGATAGTTTTCAATAGAGCCATAGCTATTCTCGGCTTCATCCAATGCCGCATGAAGATAGGATGATTTTACAGTCATAGATTCTTTGAGATATTCAAATTCATCTTTATTTGGAAACATCGTATTCATTATT
>NZ_JBALOS010000220.1:0-5921 GCF_036962765.1 Neobacillus drentensis | reverse complement strand
GTTATCCCAGTCTTACAGGCAGGTTGCCCACGTGTTACTCACCCGTCCGCCGCTAGACTCCGAAGAGTCTCGCTCGACTTGCATGTATTAGGCACGCCGCCAGCGTTCGTCCTGAGCCAGGATCAAACTCTCCAAGAAAGTTGATTAGCTCATTTTGTTACGTTGGCTCGTGTTCTTACTATATTAATAGAAGAAACACGATTAATATTGTTTGCACGATTTTGTTTGTTTAGTTTTCAAAGAACAATTGATTATGTCAGAAGCGACATTTGTTATTATATCGAATCTCTATCATTAGGTCAATATAATAATTTAACTTTTTTCGCTACCGCTTTTAACTAATAGGACTGCCGTTAAAAGCAACTTTTATATATTAACACTTTCATTTTCATTTTGCAACAGGTAGTTTTTTTCTCCGGAAAATTTCTATGAATTGCTGTAAGCGTTCGATAGATAATACCCAAAACCATATTTTTCATTTCATGCTGCCAAGGGCATGGTTTTTTATATCTTCACTTACATATGTTTGTTTTCATTTAGTTTTTAAGTGATATGTTTACGGGTGCTTTTTGCATCCTCTACAAAAACGGGTAGTACTAGAAAAGAGCTAAAAAAAAGAACCCTTGGGTTCAATATTAATAAATATTATTACTTTGTTTACCGCATCTGATGCATTTACTAGAGTAATAACTGTACTTATGTCGTCTGCGAAAGAAACAGAGGATGGATTTAAATTTCAAATAGAACCACTCCTTTTGAATGATTAAATCAGGCTGCCCAGCCATCATAGTTCCACCTTAGATCAGTGACTTTGCATCCCTACTTTTCAAAAGGTTTGTCTTTAACAAATGGAATGATTTTTCAATTTATTATTAGCATTCTTGAAATAATTTCAAAAGACTAATATTTCGACTGCTATCGACAAGATTGATAGAAATATAAGTAGCTTCACGTATCATACCTTAAAGAACAGTGCCTGACACTCCCCAAATAAACACCCGCTACCCTAACAATTCAGTATCCTCTCTCTCTCTAAAAACCTATCAATCTTCGACGAATATCGGGTCGTGACAGGCACCGGAATTAAGCCAGGAATAAGAAAGACACTAAACAATCCCCTTCATAAAAATGAAGAGGATTGTTTTAAAATATTATTTTACTTTTACCAACAACTCTTTACTTTTATTCCCCGCACGATCTACAACATAAATTCTTATCATTGTTCCTTTTTTAAGTTTACTAATTTTTTTGCTATACTCGCCTTTTGAATTAGCAGTTAGCTTACTTTTTTGTTTGCCAATCGTTAGATAAACTTTACCATAAGCTTCCGTTTTCCCTTTTAATGAAGTTGTTTTTGTACTGACCCTATTAAGTGTTGGGAGTTTAGGTGGTGTTTTATCTAATACTTTTATTGTTTTAGTTGTTTTGTGGTTAAACTTATCGACTGCTGTAATCACCACAACTGTATTTGCCTTTTGCAATGGAATATTTACAATTTTAAATTTCCCTGCTTTATCAATCGTTGCGAAAAATGTTTTCTTTCCTATTTGTGCACTTAATTTAACCCCTATATCCGTTTGACCTGTTAGGATACGATCATTATCATCCAGTGGGATGACAATTAGCTTTGGATAAATAATTTTTTTAACCGTTACTTTAATCTCTTTTGTAGCTGTTAGGCCTTTTTTATCACTAACTGAATAAATAATTTTGTAAACTCCTGGTTTGCTAGTATTCACAGTGTTTTGCGTAATTTTTATTTTACTCGTTAGACTTCCATCTTCTTGGTCATAAGCTGTTACGTTTTTCAGCCAATTTGGTTTGTCCCCAACAAATATGGTTAGATCGGTAGCCGTTATGGTTGGTTTGTGATTTGGTAGTTCCTTTACGGTCACTTTTATCTCTTTTGTGTCTGTAAGGCCGTTCGAATCACTTACAGAGTAACTAATTTTATAAATTCCTGGCTTGGCAGTATTCACCGTGTTTTGCGTAATTTTTATTTTACTAGTAAGGTTCCCATCTTCTTGGTCATAAGCGGTTACACCTTTCAGCCAATCAGGTCGATCCCCTGCATTGATAATGATATCTGAAGCTGAAATGGTTGGTTTTTGATTGGGTGCCATCGTTCCGACCGATAGCACATTAACATTTATTTCTTTTGTCACATCGGTTCCAACAATGGTTAATAGTAATGTTGCTTGCCCAGGTAAATTTCCTTTTACGGAAACAAATGATTCACCTTTTGAATCTAATTCAACCGTACTTTCTACAGGTTCTACAAGTTCTTTCATGTTTGATTCAACCTGAATTTTTAAACCTGACGCATTTGTCACATCTGAAACATGAATGGGTATTCTAGTCGTTTGACCATAGGTAATATCTACATTATCTTGTGCAATGATATTTTGTGGTAATGCTGTATATTTAGTTTTAACGACAATCATGTTATCTGGTGAAACTTGTGCATAGGTTTTTACCGAATTTTTCACTTCTAATTGGTACTCGGAATTAACAGCGAATGTTGTATTTGCTAAAAAGTGAATAATAAACTTTTTCGCAAGCATCTTACCAGAATCAGATTTTTTTGCGTCTAATGCTTCTACGGTCTGGATGATATTTTTCCCCTTTGAATCCTTTAGACCTATAGATGACAGATTCACTGAATCAACTTCCATATATTTATCAAAAACAAATTCGGCTTTATCTTTAAAGATATTTAATACTTTTACTTCTGGCTTCTTTTTAGATACCATGCCAATATTTACAGTTGTTTGAGGTGGAGGAACGGGCAACCATTCACTAAACGTTGTTTCATACCCTTCAAGTTCGTATTTCACTTGCCATAAACCTTCCGGAACATCCCAAGCATATTCACCATTATCATTGGTAATGAGTGGATTCATCTGTTCAAATTCTTCCGCATTCCATTTTAACACTTCACCCGTTTTAGGGTCCTTATAAAACACGGTTACTTTCACACCTTTTAAACGGTTTTCAGGTAATGCCTCATACACAAAACCGCTTGGGTCAATCAACCATGCGAACATCGAGCCATTTTCTTCTAAGCTCTTCATGCTATTTAAATAAAAATATTCCATTAATTGATCCGCTGCAAACCACGCAATGGTTACGGCAAGTCCTGGAGGGCCCGCTAATCCTGCAAGTTCGATAACGGTCGAAGCCATTCGAAAACTATTATAAGCCACGTTCATTGTAGCTAATACACCTAATTGAGTTAGCTGTTCTTTTTTTTCTGCTGCTGTTAAATTAGAGTTTAATATTTTATTTTCAAGTAAAGCAGTATGAACAATACTTCCACCTATATTGACAACATTCTCTTTAATTCCAAAATAAGCGGCAATTGGTTTTGTTAATGAAAATTGATCAGCAAGTTGAATGTACATTTCTTTTTCTAAATTCTCATTAAAATCATAAACTTTTGTGATGATTTTATCATTCGAAACTTTAAAAGAAGCAAAGGTATCATCATCAATTTTCGTATAACCCTCATTCATTAATGTGGTCCTAGTGACGTTACTTGGTATGACTGTCTGAGTATTTACCGTTTCAAGTTTTGTTTTTTCTGAATCGGCTAACTCAATCACTGTCCTTGATACCGTATCTGTTTGTTCAATCACTTCTACTTTCGCGTTTTTGAACGGATCCGGCAATGCATTGACATATTCTTCTTTGGTAAAATCAATCGCGCCATTTAAATCTACTGTCTCTTTCTTTGTGGTATATTCGATATTTAACGCACCAGGAACATACCCTAAATTAGACGGATCAAAATAGCCAGATGCGATCCAAGAACCTGTCGCCTTATCATAAATCGCTTCCAGCAACTTCTTTTCTTGATTACGACTACTTGAAATATACATTTTGTCAATCGCTTCACCATTTAACATAACGATCTTAAACGTAAATGGTTTGGAAGGATTGATCGTAACAACTGGTTTTTCGCCTTTTAAGAAAGCGTTCGAAATATCTTTTGATGCTCCATTATGAACTAATGTGGCGGATTTAAGTGCTGGTGCTTTGTATAAATAAGTGACTTCGATTTGATTTGATTGTTTCTCCGGAGTTTGGTCCGTTGTTTTAGCAGATAATAAATGGACCGTACCTAGGTAAGCATTGGCTAATGTTAATTGCTTGGACCATTTTCCACTAGCCGGAACGATTGTCTCTCCAATTTTCGTCTTTTCATCATAAATACTGAGCTTTGTATTAGGTGGAGCAATTCCCGTAACCGTAATTTCCTTACTATTTGTTTCTTTTGGTCCATTAATCGTGACATAATTTACATTTACATTAGAGGTACCAAGTACCTCACTAATATTTCTATTTTGGTATGAAAAATTAGCCATTGCTCGTAATTGTACGTCTTTACTTTCCATTGGTCTTACATAAAATTTGAGTGTCCCACTCACTTTTTTAACCGGTACGGTTATCTCCTCTTGATTACGATTGACGGAATAGTTCGCTTTTACCCCATCTACCATCACACTATTATCAATAAAAGCTAATTCATTAGGGATGGTCACATTTAATGAAAGTGAATTAATATTCGTTTCGTTATAAATATTTTTGAAACGGTATTGGAGACGAACTTCTAATAAGCCGCCTTGAACAACAGATTCCGTATTTGTCATAAAAATCGTATTTTTCCGATCAAAAAAGCTAATTCGGTCTTCATCTAACACTGGGATAGAATTCGGATTGATCGTACTAATTTTTCCATTTGTTACTTGAATTTCATATTTTAGATAGTCAGTCCCCTCAACTAATCCACGATCTTTAAACTCGCTCAATTGATCCATTCGCCACAATTCACCATTTGCTTTTAAAAGTACAACCGTATATTTACCTTCTTGTAATGGCATCGATTGGATGGTTTCTCCTGAATTAGAAGACTTTGTTTCTATCACTTTACCTTGTTCATTGAAAATAAGTGTCCGAGTCATTGGAATGTTCTTCTGGGGATTGTTTTCACTGACTCTTATTTTGCCTACCTCTAGAATCGATAAATTCGACTCACCTTGACTAGATTTATCCAAAGTGATGTTAAATTCTTTACTTTCCGTATCATTATTTTTGCTTTCTAATTTAATATTTACTTCATCAAATGCAGCTACACTGTTTTTGGCAAAGACAATATAGTTATCTTTTATAAAAAAGTCATTTATTTGAATATCTTTTGTTTTATTCTTTATCGTTAAATTGTAGTTTCTAAGGGTATCATCTATTTTTGTCGTTTCCATTTCACTATCCGTTTTCGATAGAATCTTAGAAACATTCATCTTTATTTTGGGTAAAATATCAAAGTAATCTTCATACTCTGAATCACTTTCTCGAATGATCACTCCATTGCGAAACTGGTCATATGGGTAATAAAAGACAAGTTTATTTTGCTCTTGTGGAACATAGGATGCAAAAAAGTACTCTTTATCTCTTAAAATGACATCACCATAATGGTCCTCCCACAATTCATAATTTGAATTCGCATCATATTTTAATACCTGGAATCTGAAGTTATAACCACTGTTCGTACCTATACGTACTTCCTCTCCAGAATAGTTCATGATCTTATAACTTTTATCTGATTCGAGAGTATATTTATATAAGGCTGGGTCTGATTCTTTCATCGTAAACCAATCTTTTTGCTCAAATGGAATAAATGCATCATGAGACTGGTCTGGATTTACACTGAGTCGAACTTTCTCCCCGCCATTTAACCATAAATTACCCCACCACCCATTATCAAAGTTACTCACTTTGCCTTCTGGGTCATATCGAACTATTTCACCCTTTTTTTCCCACGTAGATAAGTTATTCATTTGAATAGAAGAATTACTTGTATTTCTAATCTCATAATGCTTATTTTTTTCTAAGGTGAAATGGTAGAGGGCCGGGTTGGATTC
>NZ_JBALOS010000219.1:0-16677 GCF_036962765.1 Neobacillus drentensis | reverse complement strand
ATCATACACAGGCCTGATATCCTAAAAATATACGCAACAGAATGATAATTTTTTTTCACTTAACCTTACCAGTGTTGTAAGATTTTCGGTAATCTTCTTAGTTTCAGTAGTTCTCCCATGTTTCCTTACTTCTTTTCTCATAACAAAAGACCTCCAAATTTCGGTAATTTGAAGGTTCTGAACGCACCCTGTTTGGTCTTCACAGTTTCACACGGTTTCGTTTACAATGACCAGAAGACTGTATGTGTTTGAAATTGTTCGTTTGACAAGAAATCTTATTTTGGCGGGACTGCGAAACGAACCCACCAGACCTGGCACGCAGGTCTCAAGAAGTTTTGAAGTTTGCTGCCACCTGTTTTTCAAGTATTTTGATGT
The DNA here is from genome assembly GCF_036962765.1 of Neobacillus drentensis. Classification (GTDB taxonomy): domain Bacteria; phylum Bacillota; class Bacilli; order Bacillales; family Cytobacillaceae; genus Neobacillus; species Neobacillus drentensis_C. Next base: position 16,302 of record NZ_JBALOS010000219.1, on the reverse strand, counting down.
ACCCTCAAGTCTTGATAAATCAAGCTTTTTTGCTTTCTAGTGTTTTCTTGTGATTTGTAATTTTAAAAATTTGGGCACCAAGCATGGCATCTAATTCGGCCCAAAAGAATTTTCTAAATACAACTGAACACAACCCTGTCAAGGAAGTAAAGTGAATCTGTTTATAACAGTTTAGTTATGAAAACGTTGATTTAAAAGGATATTATTTCATCCATTAATGGTTTAATAAGGTGGAGTTGGTGGCAAAATGTTGGAGTTTGCCACCATTGTTTCTACATACACATGTGTCGTTAACTTGTCACTACTTCCATTGACCAGAAAAGGGTTAGAAAAACGGTATTGCATAATAAGATACTTGTGTTCCTTCAGCTCAATTTTATGAATAAGCTTATGAAGTAACTCCGGGGTTATATCATTTATAATTATAAGCTTCTTTAGTTCATTTTGGACTTTTCAACCATCTCTGTACTTTTTGTGTATCGTTTTAACATATCCTTCTTTTCAAGAATTTCTGATTGTAGCTTTTTTATTACATTTCCATTTTCATTAACCGCTTCATCATAATCAACTTTTTTATTACTTCATTAGCTAACAACTTTAGAAATTTCTTATTTTCCTTTTTCAGCTCAGCAATTTTATTTTCCCGGATTCCTATTACTTGACTGTATCGCTACACTTTGATTTTTGTAAGCTTCAAGCTCACTAATTTTATTTTTAATCCGTTCCAAACAAATCTGGGTGTTTGTTTCTTTGTTATAGGACGCCTCATCTACACTGGTTATCGATTCGGTGATGATAAACCCATTGGGCAGCTGGATCGCAACCATTGTGCATCTTCCAAAAGCCTTAACAACTTTAACCTGAGATTTTTCGATCATTTCATTGAAATCCGCTGGTACGCTATGATTTATCATTAGTGCCTTTGCTTGTTGTTTCGCAATAAAGGAATAATCTGATGATGGTTCAAATGCCATTTCAAAGGCTTGCACTGTTGTTTCAATGACCTCATCATTGATGATATCCCTAACCTTCACTTTCCCATTCGCTGTGATTTCCAACAATTCCATTACACTATCTGGCGACCCTTTCACTTGGTATATCTTCAAGCTCTTTCCCTCCACCATGCCCTTTTAATAAGCTTCCGTTAAACTAGTCTATTCAGCATATAGAAAAGCTGTGAAACTTGAGAAAAAGATACTTTTTTCATGTTAACTCTTCCTCTATAAACTTTTTACAACTGGTTAGACCGTGTTGGGTTTCAGTTGCTTCTCGTGGGTCATAAAATCAGTCCAACCAAGGAAAGCTTCAGTTGTGATTTCTTCTCGTGATAAATCTTTCCCAAAGTAATCACAAAGCCACTGGAAGTGTATCTCGTATTCTTCAACAGTTCTAGGAGCAAGACCTTCAGAGTTCTTTAACCACATGAACCTCTCGAACATTTCAACCATTGTAAACGACTCTGTTACCTTCCTCGATGCTGTGACTCTACCAAGTTTTCTAACACCTTTCCGCATACAAAAAAACCTCCAAATTTAGTATTTGAAGGTACTGAACTCACACAGATTCGTTTAAAATGACCAAAAGACTGTGTGTGTTTGAAATTGTTCGTTTGACAAGAAAGTCAGTATTGGCGGGACTGCGTGGGAATCGAACCCACCAGACCTGGCACGCAGGTCTCAAGCAGTTTTGAAGTTTGCTAGCATCTGTTTTTCTAGTGTCTTGGTGTGCTCTCAGGTCTTGATAAATCAAGCTTTCTTGCTTTCTAGTGTTTTCTTGTGATTAGTAATATTAAAAATTTGGGCACCAAGCATGGCACCAAAAGCACCTACCTATTTTTTTCTGCATTGGCAGCCAATTACTGAGCGGCAGATGATAGTAGAAAGATCAGAAAATCATGTCCGCAATATAGTTTGGACCTCTGTCGGCAAAAAACAAAAGTAAACTAGAATCACGAAGAAAAAAATCTGCTGTTTTATTGATATCTTTTAGGTCATGTAGGTCAACAAGGACCTATATGACCTGAAATAAAACTAGTTATTAGGAAGTATACATCAATCAAAACTTGAGGAATTCTTAAAAGATGCCTTTATCATTTGGGATATTGAACAAATGTCGAAGCGAACGAGTTTTTACAACCATTGAGCATTACTCACGTTAATAATAACGTGTCGTAGCCAGCAATAATAAAAACCCTAGAAATGTTGATATTACTCAACTTCTAGGGTTTTTTATTTTTGTCTGCTTTGTAGAATAATGTATTATCCCCCAATTTGTTGGGGGAGGTTTTGGGGGAAGTTTTAAGGAAAAATATTATGTGGACAGGCGCATTTTATTGGCATAGTCAGACTGCCAGTAAGGAGACTTATTTAATATTACGACACATGTGTTTTATTTATTTTTGAGGTCACATAGGTCATAATGACCTTAATGACCGAAATTCACTATAAGAGAGCAGAGATCAATAAAGATTTTTATTATTAAAGGTGAATTATTTTTTATGGACGATAATTGGATAATAATGTTTTAGCAATACAGGCAATAGAAATGATCCCTAATAGATACCGATGTTATTGTAGAATGTTTACATCATGCCGCCCATTCTTCTGGCCATATAATAGGAAGATATAATATTAAAAAAGTGCCATTTAACGCTGTTTTTCTGAGTTTAGTTTTAATGCATTCTAACAAAAATAAAATGTCAGGAGGACAAACAGGAGGACAAACACTTTAAACAAAAGCCCCCTTATAAAGAGGGGGTTCGAATTACTGATAGCTGGATTCATAACGGCTGCTACACTGACAACTTGTCTTGACGCGCTGTTTTTAGGTAAAACGAATTTTGATTGATGTAGTTTTGTTTAAAAAGCGTATTTTTTACGCTACAGGAGTTATTGGATAGTTGGCAACGTCATTAAATCACGTTTTGTTATTCCATGATGTATGCAAAGCTCTTCTATAACCTCTATAGCCCAATCCCTTTTCGCTTGAATTGCCTGAGTAGGAGTCCATACTGCACTTTGCTGATCTCGATGATACGCACTAAGTAAGCCAGGTAATATTTCTAAAGATAAGGAAAGTAGAACTTCTGGTTCCCTACCAACAATACCATGAATCTCTCCGGTATCGTCAATATAGATGGTTCTCTTCTTATCTATAATACAATTTGAATGCTCGTCAATACAAAATGACAAATTCATATTTGGTTAAGAAAATACAAAATCAGATTCATAAACTAATTGATCTATACCTATGGCAGTTTTATTTGGTATTTCTCCAGTTGATCGAGGTTCGTGCCCCCGTGTATTGTGTTGATGCCTATCAGCAATACACGGAAGAGTATATTCTATCGTTTAGACCCGTTCATTTCGATATTGGTCCATTATTTTCTCATACTTTTTATTTTTTACTGCATTAGCCATCTTTTGAATCGTCGTCAAGATTAGTGGTTTGGAAGTCGGAATTTTTATATACCCAAGAGTTTGAAAGTGTTGAGCATTTTAAACAAGAATTGTCCAGGTACATCGATTATTATAATCACAAACGAATCAAGGCAAAATTAAAGGATTTGAGCCCGGTGCAATACCGAACTCAAACCCTATTAGCTGCTTAATTAAATAATCTATCTAACTTTACGGGGTCATTCAATCAACTTCACTTTCCTTTTTTTTGCATCGTTTACCTTAGTTATTGAGCATAATTTAATACAGGTTTTTCTATCTGTTCAAACATACAAATTCCTTCTTTAAATACTTTTTTCACTCGACGAAGCGCAGTAAAGTCTTCATAGGGATTACCTTCTACTAATATTAAATCTGCTAATTTCCCTACTTCTAAGCTGCCTGTTTCCTTTTCAATCCCTAATACTTCCGCTGCAACGTAAGTAGCCGCATGAATGACCTCTAAAACACTCATACCTTGCTCTCGCATTAACATTAATTCGGTTACAAAATCACCATGTACATTAAACGGGGTTCCTGCATCTGTTCCAGCTGCAATTTTTACTCCCGCTTTATACGCATTTTTAAAACTTTCACGATGAGGAACAATCGCTTCTGCGTTCTTTTTCACAGCGAACTCAGGAATCCCTGCTGCTGTACCATTTTTTACAATATGAAAGGGCGCCGCTAAAGTAGCCACAAGATACGTTTCGTATTGTTTCATTAATTGGATAGCCTCATGATCCAGCTCAACACCATGTTCAATCGTCGTAACGCCGGCACGTATAGCGTTTTTGATACCCTCACACCCTTGTGCATGTGCAGCAGAACGTTTTCCGGCCTTCCTTGCTTCAGAACAAGCAGCTGCTAATTCATCCTCAGATAATTGCGGGGATCCAGCTTTTACACCAGGTGTTAATCCCCCGCCTGTAGCCATTAATTTAATAAAATCTGCCCCTTCTTTTAATAAAGATCTCGCTGCTTTTCGAACCTCATCAACACCGTCTGCTTCTATTCCAAACATATGGCAATGACCGCCTGTCATCGTAATCGGCTGTCCACAAGCAAATATTCGAGGGCCTGTAATAATTCCCTTCTCAATTGCATTTCTTAATTCCATATCAATTTTATATTTCGCGCCACAATTTCTTACCGTGACAACACCAGCTTCGATATGACTCTGAGCACTCACCATTGCTCGGTATGCCGCAATACCAGGAGAATCCTGAACTAATTGATTCATTGCATTTGGTGATCCGTCCATAGTCAAATGAACATGTAAATCAATAAGTCCTGGTAAGCAAGATAATCCTGTTCCATCTATAGTATGATCGGCATCACCAGTCATATCGTTACTACTAATCTCTAAAATACCATTTTCATCAAATAATATGTTTTGACCTGCCAGATATCTACTCTTCCCATCAAATAAAGTCACATTATATATGAGCGTTTTCATGATTTGCTTCCCCTTTTAAAAGGTTTGACTTATTTACTTTGATTTGATTTGTCATAAAGCTAACGACTATTAACGTAATAAAATTAATGAATAGGGCAACAAATCCAATGTTCAAGTCTTGAATAAAATGAGGAAGTTCCGGGAATAGCTTTCCGATTGTTACTTGCGATAATGTGACATACGCAACGGTTAGAACCCCAGCAATGATACCAGCAATGGCTCCTTGCTTAGTAAAGAATTTTGTTTTAAATAAGCTAACAAACATCGCAGGGAATAGTTGTGTTACTAAGTTATACCCCATTAATAGCAGCGTCATGATGGTACTATTGCCGACAATTGCAAACGAAACACATACTAGAGCTAATAAAGGAACAATAATTTTTGCTGTTACTACTACTTTTTTTTCTGTCATAGAAGGAATACATACCTTAAGAATATTTTTGGAGATCATCGTAGAGGATGCCATTAACAGCATCGAACCAGGAACAATAGCGGTTAATAAACCAGCTGCTCCAATTAATCCCACAAGCCATGGATCAAAAGTCTTAATTGAAAGTCTTAACAACGCTAAATCCCCAGTTTCTAAGCCAGGAATATGCGCAACAGCAGTAAATCCTACAATTAATACGAATGGTAGCATTAATGTATAAAGAGGCATGATAATTGAATTCTTCTTGAACACGTTTTCATTTTTAGCAGAAAAGAACGTTGAAAATGTATGCGGCCACATGTTAAACCCAATAACAGTCAATAAGGTAGTAGAAATAAACCAAGAAAATGATAGACCTTCTTTCGGTACTGTTAAAAAACTAGAGTTCGTTTTATTAATCGCTTCAAACATAGGTTGAATTCCGCCAAAATAATGATATGGGAGATAAATCCCGATCCCAATTACAATAAGAAAAATCATAATATCTTTAATGACAGCAGTCCACGCCGAACCATGGATGCCAGAAATCATTACATAAATTGTAACAGCAACACCACCTAGAATAATGGCTACAGTAGGAGAAATAGAACCATAAGATGCCTCTGAAACAATAATCCCTAAGCCTTTAAATTGTAGTACTAAATAAGGGACAAGCGCTGCAACACCAACAACGGTAGTGAGTACCCCTAAGGATTTACTTTTATATTTACTAACAAAGAAATCAGATTGGGAAACTAACTTATGCTCTTTTGCATATCTCCAAATAGGAGGCAGTAACCAGTAGCCAGCTAAATAAGAAAGGGAAGAAGTAGCAAGTATATAGAAAGATGGACCGCCTTTTGAATATGCCCAACCACTTGTTCCTAAAAAGGTAGAGGTTGTATAAATTTCCCCCGCAAGTAAAAGGAAAACAAATGCTGTACCAAATCCACGTCCACCTACAGCCCATTGCTCAATACTCATATCTTTTCCTCTCCTAGCCATAATTCCTAAGAAAAGAGAAAATAACAGAAAGGCAAAAATAATAACTAATGCAATATTCATTATGAATTACCTCCTTTATTCACAGTATCAAGCTTATAAATGATTCCCATAGTAGCAGAAGATAGGATAATCCACAATAAAATCCAGAAGAGAAGAAATGGAAGACCTAAAACATATGGAGTTACTTTATTTACAAAAACCGCACCGCCAAGCATTCCGATAAATGGAATGATAGCCAATAAATAATAGCTTTTCATCTCGGATCCCTCCAACAAATGGTAATGTAAAATTAGTTTCATTGATTAAGAGACATACGTAGGGCTTTTTCTTTCCAATTCCTCAGCCAGTACATTATTTTGATGGACTAACTGACCACCTTTGAAAACAAACTTAATTTTTTCTTTCTCTTGTAACAAAGTAATATTTGTTAGAGGATTTCCTGCAACAACAATCATATCGGCAATTTTCCCACATTCAATTGCTCCAATTTCTGATAGTTGCAGGGCTTCAGCTGCTAGTTGTGTCGCACTTTTGATCGCATCCATTTCAGATAATCCATTTTTCACCAAGCACTCTAACTCATATGCATTTTCACCATGGTGGTTAAAAGGTGTTCCTGCATCTGTTCCTGTCACTATTTTCACACCTGCTAAAATGGCCCTTTTTAAATTTGCTTCATGTGCTGTTTGATAGTATTCTACTTTTTTCAGATGATGTTCAGGTACGCCTCCATCTCTTCCATATTTCAGTGTTTTAAAGGCAGCTAAAGTGGGAACAAGATACGCATTTTTTTCTAAAAGAAGTTGAATTCCTTCTTCGTCAAGAAACGTTCCATGTTCAATGGTTCGTACACCTGCTTTTAGTGCGTTTTTAATTCCTTCAGTACCAATAGCATGGGCTCCTGTGATTTTTCCAAATTTCTGGGCTTCTTCCACAGCAACTTCCATTTCTTGAATGGTTAGTTGAGATACAGTTCCGGGTCCAGGTGACATGCCGCCGCCTGTCGCCATCATCTTAATATGGTCAGCTCCCAGTTTTAGTTGCTCTCTTGCCGCTCTTCTAACTTCATCTGCCCCGTCGACAACAACTCCAATACCATCTATTTTCACTTCAGGCGGAAACATATCACCATGTCCCCCGGTAATGGTTAACGCCTTGCCGCTTGCTACAATTCGTGGACCTACAATAATTCCCTCTTCAATAGCCCTTTTGATGGCAATGTCTATATGGCCCTTTTCTCCCATCGTACGTAACGTTGTAAAACCCACTTCAAGTGCCTGTTTCGCTCTCTCTGCCCCTTTAATAGCAGCATATGCTGGCGTATCTAACACCATGGAAGAAAAAGTGCTTGCTTCGCCGCCCATACATAAGTGAACGTGTGTATCAATCATACCTGGCATAAGTGTCATGCCTTCAAGATCATAAGTATCAGCATTTCCTTCATTTTGTATAATCGTTTCATCATAATCCCCAACATATTTAATTTTATCCTCTTCGACGACAATGAGGGCGTTTGGAATAGAGTGATTACTTTTCCCATCAATTAAGTGTGCATTTATAAAGATTTTAACGATTGACATGAAATATTCTCCTCACTATTTTTTCCTTTTTTTCAATAATCTTGTTTATTATATAATTTCTGTTGGTGTAAACCTTTTCACCCCAACCTGGGTTAGCTTTATTCTTGCATCATCCGGTATAGGGTAAGCTTTTGTTTTACCTTCGTCAAACTTGATCCATCCTCTGAGCTCAAAGCCCTTTCCAGCTAGCTCATCACCGCGATTTATTTCATGTTCTAATCGGAAAGTTTTATTGTTGACTTCGGTAACCATGGTGCGGACGCGAATTTGATCTCCGTAGAGAAGAGGTTTTTTGAACGTGCAGCCTACATCAAGGCTGCCAAATCCAATCTTCTCTTCTAGCATCAGCTCTTTGGGATAAAGGCCAATTTTGTGAAATAGATGATAGCTTGCAATATCAAACCACTTGAAGTAGTTTGGATAATAGATGATCTCCGCCCCGCCAAATCCGTGTCGCCCCAATATACCGTTAGATCAACTGTGTTTTCAACCAACCTCCATTCCCCCTTACAAAATATGAAAAAATAAGCCAAGCTTTCAGATAAACATTGAATCCTATGATTTCGGTACTAAGGCGATTGGACGCAGCGGGCTTCCGCTGCCATTCGTTATCTTCAGTGGAGTAGCAATCAGGATTGCTCCTCGAGGCGGAAGCTTATCGACATTGGCCAATTGTGCCAAACCATATCGGTTAGATTCATGCATATAATAGTGATTTGGGAAAGGCGGATCAAAAGTGGCAGCAATTCCCGCATCTGTTCCGACGGTTTCTACACCCACCCCCAAAACATTTCGTTCTTGTGCGAGGAAAATGGAAGCCTCTTTAGTAAATCCCGGGGTATGAGGCATCCCATCTGAACCGATATTAAAAAATTTTTCCTTATCTTGGCCATACTTTCCCCATCCCGTATACAAGATGACCCAGGAATGTTCCGGAATTCTTCCATATTTTTCTTCAAAGGCAACGATATCTCCAATCGTTAAACAATAATCAGGGTTTTGGGAGCTTTTTTCAGTAATATCAATGACACGTGCTTCTCCGATCATGTTTTTCATCGGCATGGTGTCAACTGCATCCCCTTCTTTTCCGGAAACCCAATGATTTGGTGCATCAAAGTGAGTACCACAGTGTTCCCCTGCCACAAAGTCATTCCAGTACCATGCTGGACCCCCTTCATTGTACTTGGATAGTTGAATATATTTAAATCCTCCCGTGTTACTAAATTGTTCCGGCAAATGAATGACAGGAGTTTCTTCATTTAATGGCTGGGCTAAATCAATGACATCAACTTGACCGTTCACGATATTTACCATCAAATTTTCCAGTATTTTTTTTGCACTCATCCTACTTCCTCCCCTTCAGCCAATTCGTAAATTCTTCTTCATTCATGAACTTCATCTTACTTTCGATTTCGAGCTTACGGTGCCAAGCCGCTTTCCTTGATTTCCCAAAATATTCCTTATGAATCAATCGTCCGGAACTATCCTTTACAAAAAGAGTGGTTTTCCCAACCGCACCGCATCTCCTGCCAGAAACAAGGCTTCAAATAATGCAACAAACGGCATTCTCCAAGCGTGAGCCGTAGCTTCTATCTCCACACGGCAGGGAAATTGTTGATAACTAATTAAAGTTTGCATAGCTTCTCAAAGCTCCGATAAGTATCATCCACCTGTCTTTGCAGCTCGGATAATTCCGCTGGAGTTAAGTGGGCATATTTTTGCATCAATTGCGAATAGTCGCTAATCGGTCGGCGTTTTCTCACTTTATGAGTCAGTTTAAACTTGCCGTTTTCGCACTCCCATAAAGGATAGAGATTGGTTTCTACGGCAATTCTCCCTACCTCAATTGTTTTTTCTGTCGGAAACTTCCATCCTGTTGGACAACCAGAATATAAATGAATATAAGACATTCCGTTTCTGATTTGCATGGCTTTCTTTAACTTCTCTATATAATCCGGCAAGAAGGAAGGATTAGCGGTAGCCACATAAGGAATCCCATGCTGTGCCATAATCATCGGCATATCCTTCCCTTTTTGTGACTTCCCGCGACTGTCTTGACCAATAGGAGTAGTCTGTGTCCAGGACCACTTGGGCGTCGTACCGCTTCGTTGAACTCCGGTATTCATATATGCTTCATTGTCATAACAGATATAAATAATGTTTTCTCCTCGTTCAGCTGCTTCAGAAAGGGATTGAAAACCAGCATCTGCAGTTCCGCCGTCCCCTGCAAAAGCGACTACATTGATATCATCTCTGCCCTGACGGCGATAGGCCCGATTAATCCCAGCCAGCATGGCAGCCGTGTTATCTAATAAAGGGAAGAAAACGGGAATTTTTGATCCGGATCCTCCTTGAAAGCCAACGACTCCAATCCCGCCCATACATCCTGGAGGAATGGCCAAAATCGTATTGGCACCTAATATGCGCAGGGTGGTCCTCAAGGCTAGCTCGGCATGACAGCCAAGACAAGCCGAATTTCCTGGAGAAAGCAAATCTTCAACTTTAGTAATCTCCTTATACGCTTCTTTAATCTTCTTTTCTTCGTTAAATATAAAGCCAAATCGCTTCTTGGTAAAAAATGAATCATCCTTGACTAATATCGGCTTGGCCCCTTTGGGTGTGATCATTGTTTTCATTGCTTTTGGAACCGCTTTCTGATGATTCTTCGATTCACCTGCTGTTACTGCGATGATCTCTACACCGTAAAAAGAGAAGATTACCATAAGTACTCCCATCCAGACTCCTTTAAATCCGCATGATGAAACCCTCTTCTTGTTTGATTAATTGATCATTCATAGTCAGCCTCCTTCTTATTTTTCCATTGGATAAGGGATACAGTTAAATCAACGGCTTTTCCAGCGAAAATGATGCTAAAAAAGGTAAGGACTGTATGCGCTAAACCACTTCCTAAAAAGGTTAAAATAAGTACACAACCATTTATAATCATCATGGTTTTCCCAATCGTAATAAAAGAAAAATGCTTTGCAATTACCACACTTGCAATATCAAGGCCCCCTGTTGTTCCCCCTGCGTGTATGACGATGCCAATACCAATTCCGGAAAGCAATCCACCTAAAACACAGCCGATTATGGGAGATGGGAAAGTTGGTAGGTTTGTTAAAAAGGCTAAAAAGAAAGAAAGTGTTAACATTCCAATGAGGCTTAGAAGGGCAAAAGTAGAACCGATGGAGCGATAGCCCATTAAAAATAAAGGAATATTTAAAATGAAATAAATAAAGCCTAATGGAGAATGCAGGAAATTTGCCAAATATACGGCTATTCCTCCTAGTCCCGGTGCCGTAATACCATTCGGTTTTTGAAAGATATAGTAGGAACAGGCTACAATCAATGAACCGGCTACAATCGCCATTATTTTTTTACTTTGTAATAAGAGCATGGGCAATAGCCTCAACTGCTTTGATTACTTCGTCTTCTGTATTATAAAAATGTGGTGCAATTCTAAGGACATCATTTCGGGCAGCAACGATAATGCCTTGTGATTTCAAATAGGCTTCTAATTTAGAGGCACTCTTTATCCTTAGCGCAGTATTACTTCCTTTTTGATCAAGATCCAATGGGCTCGCAATTTCCAACTGGTGTTTTTGAGCTGCTTCAATACAAATACTCGATAAATGCTTTAAATAACTCTCTATAGACTCTACTCCTATATTATTGAGAAGAGAAATTCCTGCCCGAGCAGCAAAGGCATTGATCATCGGCGGAGTACCTGTATCAAACCTTCGAGTTCCATTTGCATAGTCTAAAATCTGATTGGTAAAAGCAAATGGATTTTGCCGACTAAACCATCCGGTTGTAAGTGACTGTAATGAATTGGCAAGCTCTCGCTTAATGTACATGAAGGCAATCCCAGGAATCCCTAGTAGAAATTTTTGGGCACCTGCAACCAGTGCATCTACATCACTATCCTTCACATCAATCACAACACTTCCCGCAGACTGGTAAGCATCTACGAATAAATAGGAGCCCTTGCTATGAGCGAGGTAAGAAAGCTGTTTCAAATCTTGTTTAAAGCCGTTATAATAAGAGACATGAGGAATAGAAGTAACTACCGTATTTGAATCAATCGCTCTTTCATAAGATTGAAATTGGATCGTAGAATCCTCTTCTGGAGGTAGGAAAGTTACCTTTGCATTTCTTCTTTCATGGGAGAGCCAAACATGGCCAACACATGGAAAATCAATATCAGTTGTTACTACTTTATTTCGTCCTGTTGAAAAAGTTAGTGCACTAGCAAAAGAAGAGGCAGCATCTGACACACTCGATAGAACAGCTATTTCATCAGAATCTGCATTGATTAATCTAGCAAACTCATTTTTTGCATTTTGTACTTCTTTCATCCATCCCTCCCAATCCATTCCCTTTTCAGTCCAGCTTTGAAGATAGGAATCTATGGCATCTTTAACGGTTAAGCTGATAGCACTTTGTGAACAGCTGGATAAATGGATGGTGTTCGTAAGTGTTGGAAACAATTTTCGTAGTTCTTTAAAAGGGTGAATCATTTTTTTCTTCCTTTCGTTTAATAGATTTTATTGTCGGGTTTAAGGAGGCATATGCATGAATCTGTGGTTAGAAAAAGGAATTTGGGATCCTGCTTTTTTTAAAGACTTTGGAACTTCCAAATCTTATTCAAAAGGTACTTGTCTATTCTTGCAGGACCAGCCATTAACTGACGTATATCTGATTCTCTCAGGGCGGATAAGAGCTTACCTATTGTCTCCATCAGGCGAAGAACGACACCTGTTTGTTGTTGGATCAAAATCCATAATAGGTGAATGTAATATTTGGTCAATGGATTCCTATGTCTACTGTGCTGCTGCTTCATCTGATGTTGAGGTTATTAGGATTCCAAAAACAATGTTTCAAGATATTATCCGAAGCACACCTGGCCTTTTTGAATTAGCCTTACAATCCATAAGTCAAAAACAAAATGCACTATTAGTGCAAACTCAATTAATGAGTTTTTCCAGTATTGAAGAGCGTGTCATGTTTGTATTAGCTCAATTGGCGGAAACATTTGGAAAAGACTCTGGTAATCATGTTTTAATAACCATACCATTTACACATCAGGAACTTTCCCAGGTTGTTGGTGCGTCAAGAGTAAGTGTTTCAAATGTTATGATGTCTTTACAGGAAAAGGGAGTTCTAAGAAAATTAAATAAACAGTATATCATTCATTCCATAGCACTCCCCTAACTAAGCATAGTGTAACGGAGAAAATGTCTAAGTTATGTAAAATATTTTACAAAATATTTGAATTTTGTGATTTTTTAAAAAATAATAAAGTATTGCGATTCTACCATTGGGAAGTAAATAAAAAAGGGGTGGCAAAAGCCTTCCCTTTAAATTTCCCCTTCTTCTTTAATTCCTGAAGCTAATCTATCTCCATCTGCTGATAAAATTTCTACTAGTATATCACCTTTAATACCTTGATTCCGTATAGCTTCTTCTGTAAAGCTACATAAATAAGTAGCACCGCCTGTCATATTTGGGTCTACAAAGTTTTCCCAATTATTATTAGGATCTGCTACGGTCATTGAAATAACAGTTTGATAATCTCCGTTAGTTATTTCAATTTTTTTAATTTTTAAACTAGAACCGTAAATCTCCTGTTCATCAGGATTAACTGTTAATGCAATATCCTTTTTAATAGATTCCTGTAATGCGGGGTCATTTACATTAACCTGTTGCTTAACAGGGGCTGGAGTAGGTGTTTCTGCTACTGTTGTTGGTGCAACGGGTTCATATTTAGATTCTTCTTCCTTACTTTTCTTACCACAGGGTCAGAGTTATTAGCCATTTCTTGTTCAAGTCCTTCCAAAGTCCATTTTGAATAATCTACTTTTGTAGCTGTTTCTTTTTGTTCAACTTTTGGTGTTTCCTTCTTAGGTGCTTCCTTTATGGCTGAATCACTGGAACAACCAGCTAATAAAATTCCACTTGCTAACACAACTGTAACTGAAAAACTACCTACACCGATTTTTAAATTATTGATTTGTTTCATCGTTTATCCATCCTTCCATCAATCAAAAGTGAAGCCGTCATAATAACTCCTAGTGTTGCAAAAATGAAGATTAGTGACATTTATTGAATGCTTCTATCATTAGTGCCTTTAAACTCTCTGATAACCTCCCTCATTACCTTACCTCCATTAGTATAAGAGCCTTAGCTCGTAATTGGTACTTACATCTTCCCTACAATTCACTGACAAAACACTCAGTGGTTGTTACCCGCAATATACTGACAACAGCTAGATGAGAAATTTATTAGACTAACAAAATAAGCGCCATTCCAATTGGAAAGACGCTACCAGTTTTATACAAACTGCTCAGAACTTACCTTAAATCCACATGCCGCTTACATCTCGTGCATTGGTAAAGATTAGTTTCCAATTCTCTATGCTTTTTTAATTTCCTGCATGTTTGACAGGAAAGGGTGACATATCTGCCAGATAAATCATTTATCACCACTCCTGCCTCATCGTCCACTACAATTTTTTCCTGTTCATCCTCCAACACACGACTAAATATTGCATATGTTATAAACACTGTCATAATCCCTGAAAAAAAACTCATCCAATTCATTTAACCATCCTCCCTACCGTTTAATAGGTAAACCAACTCTCCACCTTTATTAACTAGTACCACTCTATAAGAGGTTTGGGTGCAGTACTCCTGCTGCAGTCTATTCACAAGTTCTACATTGTTCAAGCTTAAGTTAATTAACATCCCCGCAAGTGCTGTAGGCTTCATATTGCAGGCGGTGGCCAGCCGGTTCAGCTTGAACGATTGCCTGTTCGTTAGGGAAACGTTCACCCGATGAACTTTTTTACCGCCCAATCCCTTACCCTCTATCATTCTTTTCAGCTCCCCTTTCCATTTGTACTGACATTTGACACCGTCAACCATGTTACTGTGTTACACAAATCTGATGAAGAGAGGAGGCGGTCATACCGATTTAAGGGATAACCCATTGCTCCGTATGATGACCGGTCCGCCACTTTTAGAAGGCTGTAATGACGTAGAATCCGCCTTTATCACCTTACGCTGCCGAATATCCTTTTCGATCAGCCGCTTGACGTAACCGGAAAAATTGGCGTCTTGAATCCGTTCTAAATACGCTCTATCCTGTTCATTCATAACGTTGAAGGAGACAGACTTTATTATTTTGTTTCTGTTCATCTAAACACCTCCCTTCTGCCTGTTTAATAGATGATATGACCGCTAAGACCGCATCATACCAAAATATTAGGTTAAAATAACCCAAAAATTTGGTATATATTTTCGCAATCATTTGCCAAATAATATTTATAAGAGGTGTTTTGGATGATTAAACCGCGGATTGGGAAGTTATTAAGAGTGTCAAAATATAGACGGGAATTTATTATTCAAGAATTGGATATAAGTAAAAATACCTTATCAAACTGGATAGCAGGTAATACCTACCCCACGATAGATAAAGCCTTTCTACTAGCGGATTTACTTGAGGTAAGCGTAGATGACCTATATGAACGTAACAAAGGCCCTATCGACTAAACGAAGGGCCAAGAAGCACTTAAATAATTTCAAACAGACTAGAGGCGATAACTTAAAGGTTAGGGATATTTATATATCTTCATAATGGATTTTAGAGATATTTCGGTATTACCGCTTTGTTTACTGGAGAATCCCATTAAGTCATAGCCTATTGATATTCCATAATCTGCAGGATTTCAACTAAATTGACCCTAAGGAGCTGTCATTGTATTAGTCCTATCTACAGCAACAGTTGTTATTGCTATTTCAACCTAATCTAAGATAGTTACTCCAACTACATCCTCGAATGCCACTCTCTCATATTCGCCAGGTTTTACCTCGATGCGTAGCTGATGCGTAATCGGATTAACGTGATGGATACGTCCACTAAAATCCGAAAAGAAGCCGTCAAACCACACCATAAGCTTTACTGCATAGTTAGCTTCCATAGCGTAGGCGATACGCTGATCGAACTCTTCCGCTTGATAATCGTCGATCAGAGGCTTTTCAATCCGCTCACTATCACGCCATAGCTCACGCTGGGCCTTAATTAGCTCCGGCATTCCAAAGGCGAACTGCCATTTAACTTTTCCGCGATCACGTATTGTCATTACGAACACCTCCTTCGTTCTTATTATATACGAACATACATTCTATATGCAGATAAAAATAAAAGACCAATTTTTCGTGGTCTTTAGGTTATTCTTATTCAATTTAAGCACCCGTTAGCTGAATAAGAATTATTTATTCTTTGCTTAATTTTTCAAGTTTCGATATTGCCCTTTTAGCAATATTTCAAATCCAAGTTATTTCGTGATTAACAAATGGCTTTATATAGGTTATCAACTCAGAGTCTTTAAATTTTGAAAGGGCTGATAGT
>NZ_JBALOS010000218.1:0-3690 GCF_036962765.1 Neobacillus drentensis | reverse complement strand
ATTTCTCAGCAGGAATATTCATAATTATATATTTGATTTGCTTATTTAGTATTTGAAACAGAGTTAGTATTTCATCAAGAGGTCTTTCTTGATAATTCTGAACTACCACCCATTGTTCTTGATTATACGACTGGATAACATAAGGTTGTTCTGCGTATTGAATTTTTACAAACCTCTCAATATTATTTATGGCAGAGTCACAAAGATGTCCTACTATCTCTTTTTTAGACCATTTACTTGGTGATGGTCGATCAGATATTTCTGTTTCTGACATTGAGTTGTATTCCTTAGGTAATGATTGTATCCAATGATTTAATCCATTAATTACATTTTCCATACTCCTACATCCCTTCAATATTATCTAAAAAACAATATTCGTCTAAAAACCTTAATATCCCTTTTTCAACTAAACTGCCCCGTTAGTGGAACAACAAAAAAAGGCTGCCGAAGCAGCAAAATCGTTATTGAGCAAACGAGCCCGTTAGCTTAAGTACACTTTTTCACAAACTCATATAAAAGCACCGTTAAATTACGATACCTTTTTTTCAAATAAAGCATCGTTTGTACCGCTTGTTCATATTACTCAACTCTCAATAATTGCCATTACATTTTAGGAGCATCCATACCTATCATAGCCCATTCCTCTTTCGATGGACCATACAAACCAGGAACGGATAAACCTGCTTGACGCATAAGAATAGTCATTTGTCCTCGATGATGAATTTGATGTTGAATTAAAAATAATAAAATGTCTCCCTTGGACATTTTCTGCCCAAAAATTTCTTGTTCTTCACTAAGGCTTTTGTCGGTCCATTGATTTTTTACAGCTTGAGACAAAGCACTACTTGCTTGTTGATAGCTGTCAGAGATGAACTTTGCTGAGGTTGGGACAGGATAATCTTGATTAGGCGAGTCAAAGGAAAGGTCTGTTCGTGATGCTACAACACCAATTGCTGTTACAGTATGCCAAGCTATTCTTCCTAATGTCCAATTTTGAGGTGTTACTTCTTTGGGTAAGGATTCATCTGTAAGTTGATTAAGAATTTTCTGAGTAGCGTCTACTTCAATATTCCATAATTTAAAGAAACCATCTAGTGTTTGAAACATATTCATCCTCCTCACTTAAATACTTCACAAATATATTCTACTTTTCCTCAAAAATGACTGCTCGTTTAATAAAAAAACAATAATTAATTTCTAAAACAATATATTAATTGAAGCTCTTATAATCTACCTTGTTGAATCTGCACCGTTAGTTAAACAACAAAAAAGGGAAGCCGAAGCATTCCCAGTTTTAGCTAAACTCTTTTTATTTGTTAACCCAACCTATATTAATGCTGCCATCGTGGAAAAACTCAATGACATACTTTTGTATAGGGCAATAATAATCCATATCGCTGCCTACCCATATGATTTCATCAAATTTCTCCAATAACACTGCTTCTAATGTTGTTCTGATGCAAGGATAATTACCCATTCCCCAAAAAACATAAATAGGGCTAGAAGTGCTAAAACCTTTTTTGTTGAGGATTAACGGAATACTGCTAATTTCCCCTGAATTAACTGCTTGATGTTTTACTGATTTGTTGGTCCATTCAATTCTATTCCAAAAAGCTATTGGAAAAGTGTTCGTAAAATCTTTAATTATTAATTCTGTCTCGTCAAAACTCAAAACTTCAAACTCTAATTCGTCCCCAATAGCTTCCTCAAATGCTTCCCTTACCATTTTTTCTTCTTGGAGTCTTTCTTGCATTATTTCTTTTTGCTTTTGGAGTTTTAATAGATCCTCTAATCTTTTCTTTCGTTCATCTTTTTTCATTTTAAATGTCCTTTTTTATTACACCATAGTGATCAAATAATAATGTCAAAGCAAACCATCAATTGTACCTAGAATATTTCGCCTTTGGTCCATTAATCGTATATAACATGACAGCGTGTCATTAACACTGACATTATATTTCTACACAAGTAATTAAATTCCTTCCTCAACTGCTTCGTTAGTGCAATAAAAATAGGGATCGCCGCAGCCATCCCATTCTTTAACTCTTGGCCCTTTAGTTTAATTACATTCTTTCACAATGTTAATTTGTTAGTTGTATTCCTATCAATTAGAAAAAACGATCCTTCATTATTGAAACATCGCACACGTTACTTTAATAAGATGTTAATTCAAGATTATTTCTCCCATATTTCAAGCCATCTTCCTTCTGGATCAGAAATCCACACAAATGTTCCAAACTCGCTTTTTTCAGGTTCTTTTAAAAGTGGTATTCCAATTTTGTTGAAATGTTCCATCCAAGCTTCAATATTTTCTACTTGAAAATTTAACATTACAGATTGTTCTTTTGGAAAATAATCACTATCTTCTTTAAAGAAAGAAAAGATTGTTTCGTTGTCAGCATCTGGCTTTGACAGTACCATTCCACTCTTCCATCGAAATACCAAGAGTTTCTTTATACCATTTTTTTAATGAAACAACATCTTTTGTTCTCCAAAAAACCCCACCGAAACCTTTAATTTTCAAAGTCTTAACCTCCAATTAGATATATAAAAAATAATTTTATTGCTAAACAATTCTGTCCGTTTGTTTAATAAGAAACGGTGAACACCTTTATACCCGTTAGTTCAACAAGAAATTAAGCCTTAATTACATAGTTGTTTATTAAAAACTGTTAACGAATGAAATTCTTGATTCAATAACCTAAGTACTATTTGCTTTGTTACATTTGCGTCACGAAGTTCTTTATTATCCAGATTCATAATTTCAGATACTTTTATCCATTTACTATCGACAATTTCATCCTCTACAATCCTTAATGAACCTCCAATAATTTCAGCAGTAAAATGGAATAAAAAAACTTGATTATTTGAACTACTGATAAAATTATAAATACCTGTTGTACCATTAAGTTTCACATCAAATCCTGTTTCTTCTTTTACCTCCCTACAGGCTGCATAGAGTATGTCTTCTTTATGTTCAATACGTCCAGATGGAAAATTCCACTTATTAGGTGCAGTTGGTTTATTTTCTTTGATAATCAAAACTTTGTTATCTTTAATTATTGATACACTAACAACTAAAACAATTCCATTTTGAGTCATTTTTTCTCCTCATCCTAAATGCTAAATAGTCCTCACTATTTTAGTTCTCGTCTAAATGACGATTCTTCTTCTTCAATTAACCTGCCCCGTTAGTTCAACAAATTACCTATTTTCTTCATCATACTCCAAGAATAAATCTTGTAACTCTCCATTATTTTTTTCATTATTAGCCTTAATCATTACCTCAATTTCAATATCCTCTTCTGATATTGATACTACCCCATCTAACATTAAATGTTCTCGATTCTTAACGGACCTAACCTTTTCATTTAATTCCATCTCTACACCACCTTATTTTATTATTAATTTCACCAAATGTATTAGCATTTCCTGCTTCAACTAAACTGCTTCGTTAGTGGAATAAAAAAATGATCACCGCAGTTACCCTAATTTAACAATAACCAAAAATTACCACGTTGAACTATGAATAACTAAACCTATTCCAATCAAACTAGGAATGTAAGACCATTTCATTATCACCAAATAGGAGATGATACAACATGGCAAACAACAACAACAACAACAACAGAAACCAACACTTGGTTTCAGCAGCAGAACAAGCCCTTGAACAAATGAAGTATGAAATTG
>NZ_JBALOS010000217.1:0-20892 GCF_036962765.1 Neobacillus drentensis | reverse complement strand
AAATATTTAATTCGATAAAACATTTTTGTAACCACTTACATTTAATCACTAGCAATAACCATTTAATCTAATTTTAAAAAAATTGCAGCTTTGCTGGAAATAGATCCTTTCTTTGCTCAGAAAATACCCGCAAATCAGTAAAATTCCCTTATTCCCTGCTTGTTTGTTTTTTACTCAATTTCCGGAATTGCATGAATCTTTACATTTGTATGATAATTAATTTTCATGATTATATAAAGTTAAGAAATTAAAAGGTACGTTAAGTAAATTTTAATGCTAGAAATCAAAAAGGACTTTTGTAAATCAATGAAATCCAGTGCGTTTAAGTCAATCAACTAAAAAAACATTTGACCACATTATCTTTAGTAAAAAATAAAATGGTCAAATGTTAATTCTCTTTAACTGCTTCTAAGTTCATAACCAAGACGAGCTGAAATTTGTTTTCCAGTATGCAGCATTAGGGATTGAAGATGTGTCAGCCGTTCCTCCGTCATTCGCAGTGTCGGCCCTGAAACACTTACTGCTGCCACTACTTTACCCAAATGATCAAAGATAGGAACGGCAATACACGTAATACCATATTCATTTTCTTCTAAATCAAGTGCGTACCCCATCTGTTTCACTTTAGCCAATTCCTCGATAAAATCGTCTTTTGTCGTGATCGTCTTATCTGTTTGCATAGCCAATCCTTTACGTTCAAGAATATCCAATACAATACTGGTGGGAAGGTAGGCGAGGATTGCTTTTCCAACTGAAGTGCAGTGCACGGATGCTCTTTTACCCACTTTCGAATGCATCCTTAGTGTTTCATTTCCCTCCAATTTTTCAATATAGACCACTTCACCCTGATCATAAACAACAAGATGAATAACCTCATTCGTTTCTTTTTCCAACTGCAGCAGAAAAGGTTTTGCCTCAACTCTTAGATCAATGGATTCAAGCAGTTTTGAACTTATTTCTAATAATTTGTAACCAAGCTTATAGCGCGCGGTATCTTCATCTTGCTCAATATATCCATATTTCACAAGTGTTGACAAGATCCGATAAACAGAGCTTTTATTGATATCTATTTGATTGGCAATCTCTGTAACACCTAAGCCGCCCTTTTTTAAACTTACCAGAGTAATAATATCCAATGCGCGGCTTACAGATTTCACCATATTTTCTCTTTCCATACTCAATCACCTCGAAATGGCTGACCATAATAGCTTTTATTATAGATCATTTACCGGGCATTATAGGATATTAATAAGGTTTGGCATGTCTTTTTGCAGGAACAAATATATTGCGAAGAGTCCCAATCTCTTTTATTTTGCATTCAATCACATCACCAGCACCTACAAACTCTGCTCCAACCGGACTACCCGTCAGGATTACATCTCCCGGCTTAAGAGTCATCACATTTGTCAAAAAAGCTAACATTCTGCGGATCGGTATAATCATTAATTCGGTTGAACTATTTTGTTTTTCAACTTCATTTAGTTTAGCTTCAACCTTCACGGAAAATGGATCAAGCTCTGTTTCAATAACCGGTCCAAGCGGTGTGAAGGTGTCAAAGGATTTACCGATTGTCCAGTGGCCGTCCTTATGAAAAAATTGAGGAGCAGTTACGTCGTTTCCAACTGTGTACCCAAACACGTAATCCAACATTTCAGATTCAGAAACATTTTTAGCTTCTTTTCCAATGATAATGGCTAATTCTGCTTCAAACTTTACCTGCTCGATTCCATCTGGGATCATTATTTCTTCTTCGGGCCCAATAACTGAAGAGGTTGGTTTAAAGAAGAAAACCGGAATCTTTGGAAGCTCAGTGGGCCTTTCATCAATTTTTGAGACATAGTTAGCTCCAATTCCAATGATTTGGTTTGGCTTTAATGGAGCAAGCAGGGTCACATCAGCAATGGAGAAAGTATTGCCTGAATACTCCCATTCTCCAAAAATATCTCCCTTAATTTCCTTGATAGTATCTTCTGTTATGACACCTAAGTGGGTGGAAGCATCATGAGTAAATCTAGTAAATTTCATTGTTTTACCTCCTATCAAATGATGATTTTTGTTTCATTTTCCTGAGGGCAACAACCGTTTCGAAAGTGGCTCCCCATCAGCTTTCAAAATTGTTTTTACTAAACTTGTATTAATAGACTCAATAAAATAATTAGGTATGACCTAGGCATTCTATTGATTAGAATGCCCCCTGATCATCTCAACTCCAAATATTATTGTTTAACCGTAAACTTTGCTTTCGCTTCAATCCGTCTACGATGGAGAATCGGCTCTGTGTAGCCATTAGGCTGATCAAAGCCTTTGAAAATTAAATCGCAAGCAGCTTGGAATGCTACCGAGTCGTCGAAGTTCGGAGCCATGAAACGATAATCAGAATCTCCAGCATTTTGCTGATCAACTACCTTGGCCATGCGCTTCAATGTCTCCAGTACCTGATCATTTGTGCAAATCCCATGGTGAAGCCAATTTGCCAAATGCTGGCTGGAAATTCGTAATGTTGCACGGTCTTCCATGAGACCCACATTATTTATATCCAATACTTTCGAGCAGCCAACCCCCTGATCCACCCAGCGAACCACATATCCGAGGAGAGTTTGACAATTGTTATCAAGCTCTTCCTGGATTTCCTCACGGTTCCAGGATGGATTTTTAGCAACTGGAATCTCTAAAATGTCTTTAAGTAGGTCAGCAGTCTGGTTAAGCTTTTCATTCTGTACTATTCGTACATCAACTTCGTGATAGTGTATGGCATGTAAGGTAGCTGCAGTTGGCGATGGTACCCACGCTGTAGTGGCTCCGGTTTTTACATGACCGATTTTTTGCTTTAGCATCTCATCCATCAAATCCGGCATTGCCCACATTCCTTTGCCGATCTGCGCGCGGCCCTTAAAGCCAGTAGCAAGTCCTGCAATGACGTTTGATTGTTCATATCCATGCAGCCATTTTGAAGATTTCATATCATTTTTACGAATCATTGGACCAGCTTCCATTGAAGAATGAATTTCATCCCCTGTTCGGTCGAGGAACCCAGTATTAATGAAAACTACCCGGTCTTTAACTTGTTTAATACATGCCTTCAAGTTCAAAGTAGTTCTGCGTTCCTCATCCATGACCCCGATTTTAAGAGTATTCGACTCAAGTCCAAGCAAATCTTCAACCCGGCCAAAAAGCTGATTCGCGAAAGCGGCCTCTTCTGACCCATGCATTTTTGGTTTTACAATATATACAGAGCCCTTCGTCGTGTTTTGATATGGGCCATTTCCAAGCAGTGTATGTTTAGCAGCAAGGGTCGTGATGACTGCATCCAAAATCCCTTCCTGTATTTCATTTCCGTTTTGATCCAGAATCGCACTATTTGTCATCAAATGTCCTACATTTCGCACAAATAGAAGTGAACGGCCTTTCAAAGTAATTTCTTTTCCAGTAGGAGATAAATAGGTGCGATCAGGATTGAGAGAGCGTATCATCATTTTATCGCTCTTTGTGAAAGTTGATGCTAAGTCTCCTTTCATTAAACCTAACCAGTTTCGATACACAAGCACCTTGTCTTCTGCATCTACCGCCGCAACAGAGTCTTCGCAGTCCATAATAGTTGTAACAGCTGATTCAAGCAGAACGTCTTTAACGCCAGCCTTATCCGTTCTACCAATCAGATCGTCACGGTCGATTTGTAGTTCAATATGGAGTCCGTTATTTTTTAGCAATATAGCGTTTGGGTCTTCGGGATTTCCATGATAGCCGACAAACTTTTCTTCATCCTTCAAACCTGTCGAAGACCCGTTACTTAGAGTCACTACAAGTTTGCCCTCGGCAATCATATATCGAACTGCTTCCTTGTGAGATTCATCCTTTAATGGTGCTGCTTGATCAAGAAAATTCCTGACAAATGCGATTACCCTTGTGCCCCGGACAGGGTTGTAATCACCAGCACGATGAGCACCATCAATTTCACTGATTGCATCAGTACCGTATAACGCATCATACAGGCTTCCCCAACGGGCGTTAGCTGCGTTAATCGCATATCGTGCATTATTTACCGGTACAACTAATTGCGGACCGGCCTGTATGCTGATTTCATCATCCACCCCAGCTGTAGCAATCTCAAAATTTTCTACTTCCCCTTCTAAATATCCAATCTCTGTTAAAAAGGACTTATACGTATCAATGTCAAAGTTTTCATTGTGTTCACGGTACCATTTGTTAAGTTTGATTTGAAGCTCATCGCGAACAGCTAATAGCTCTTTGTTTTTAGGTGTTAAATCGTGGATTAACGCTTCGAAACCAGACCAAAACTTCTCATTCTCCAAGCCGCTCCCAGGAAGTGCTTCAGAATTAATAAATTCATATAGTTCCTGGGCCACTTGAAGTTTGCCTTTTTTTACATATTTTTCCATAGTACGATTCCTCCTATTATTTCATCGAAATTATCGGTAAGAATAAATGCGTGCGAAAATGTAATGTTTGTTATTACAAAACACCGTTTCCTATTCACTCAAAAAAATGATGGGATTATTATTTATTATCAAGATAATACTGAATGTTCCGTCTCTTTTTCTTTTATGTTCCTCTTGATTTCCACGCAACGTCCAGGCATTGGGAATAGTTTGCCTGCATTTAATAGATTATGAGGATTAAAAACTTCACGAATATCTGTTTGTGCCATAATTTCATCATCGGTAAATACGAATCGCATTTCTTCCTTTTTTTCAATACCGACACCATGTTCACCGGTGATGGTCCCCCCCACATCAGCACAAACTTGCAGACAAGCACTTCCAGCTTCTAAAGCCTTTTCACTTTGTCCAGGAATTCTAGCATCAAAAAGAACTAATGGGTGAAGGTTTCCATCTCCTGCATGAAAGATATTCGCGATCCGGAGTCCAGATTCTTTACTAATTTTATTAATTTTGCTGAGTACTTCTGGCAGCCTGCTACGTGGAATAACGCCATCCTGTACTAAATAATCAGGAGAAATCGCCCCCATTGCCCCGAATCCCGTTTTACGGTTCGCCCACCATCTGCCTCGCTCAGCGTCACTTTGGGCGGCTCTGACCTCACGCACGTTTCTGTATTTGCAGACTTCCAAGATCTGATTTATTTGTTCATCTAATCCTGCTGCAATCCCATCTACTTCAATTAGCAGTAATGCTTCAATATCTCTTGGGTGGCCTACTGGGAATGCGGCCGCTTCTACTCCCTCTATCGCTGTTTTATCCATCATTTCCAGTGCTGCAGGCACAATTCCAGCTGAAATGATATCAGAAACGGCTTGACTGCCATCTTCCACTTTTTCGAAATAAGCCAACACCGTTTGTTTTGCTTCTGGGTTCTTCAGAATTCGGACCGTTATTTTGGTCACAATTCCCAGTGTCCCTTCAGAACCTGTTAACAGACCAAGCAAATCATATCCCGGTGCATCAGGAATGCCATTATTTCCAATTTCAACGATTTCACCATTAGGTAAAACAACCTCGAGGCCAAGGATATGGTTCGTTGTCACACCATACTTAAGGCAGTGAGCTCCTCCAGCATTTTCGGCGACATTTCCACCGATGGTACAACAGTACTGGCTTGAAGGGTCCGGAGCATAATAATAGCCTTTATCAGCAATTGAGTTCGTCAGCTTCAGATTGACAAAACCAGGTTCTACAACCGCACGTCTATTCTCGAGATCAACACTTAACAATTTCTTCATTCTAACTAAGCTGATAACAACCTCTTCATTTATAGGAATAGCCCCTCCACTCAGCCCCGTCCCAGCACCACGGGCGAGAAAAGGCAATTGATTATCAGCACAATATTTAACTAGCGCTGCCACTTCCTTTGCGTTTTTCGGGAATACAACAGTTTTTGGCAAATGCTTATGTAATGTGAAGCCATCACAATCATAAGCGATTAAGTCTTCCTTATGATAAACGATGGAACGGGCATCCCCTACAATGTTTGCAAGATTAATAATATGCCGATCCTTTGTTTTGATTCCTTTGACCGCCATTATTGCCCCTCCTTACCGTCCTCTTTTTGATAAGCCCAATCCAGGAGTTGAATGGTATGCACTATTTTTTGGTTTCTTCCATACTTTTGAACGCCCATAGCCCATCTGGAGTATACACCCAGGGTTACCCATCGAGATCATTTCAACATCCTCAGGGACATTTTCCATTTTGCTATCGAGTATAGCTGAGGCCATTTCCGGATTTGTTATATTGTAAATTCCTGCACTTCCACAGCATCTGTCCGAATTTGGCATATGAACCATTTCTACTCCTGGAATATTAAGCAAGATATCGCGAGGTTCCTGCCGCACACCCTGACCGTGTGCCAGATGGCATGCATCATGATAGGTAATACGTGTGTTTAATTCAGCTTTTGGTTTTTCGTAGCCTGTGTCATGGAGGTATTTCGAAATGTCTTCGACCTTTGCCGCGAACTTTTCTGCTTTTTCATGCCACTCCGGATCTTCACGGAACAATTCCGGATATTCTTTTAGTGCACACCCACATCCAGCTGCATTGACAATAACCTTTTCGGCATCTTTAAATGCTTCAATATTTTGCTTTGCCAGTTTTCTGCCTGTTTCACGGTCACCTGCATGTACATGCAGTGCTCCGCAGCAGGTTTGGTTTTTAGGAATAATTACGTCATTTCCATTTCGAGTTAACACATTTATCGTAGCTTCATTAATATCACTGAACATAACATCCATAACACAACCTGTTAAAAATGAAACCTCATTACATGAATTACCTTTGGCTTTAATAATGTTTTGAGTTTTGTACTTTTTACGAACCGGTTCGTTTACTTCTGGCATAATCGCTTCCATATCTACTAAATGCTGAGGCATGATATTGATTAGCTTAGTTTTTCGGACAACCTTCTGTATGCCGCTCTTTTGATAGAATCTTAGCATGCTTCCTAGTGAATTCAGCCGGTTTTGATGCGGGAACAATCCTTTCAGGAAAACCTTGCTTACCATTCCTTTCAGTCCTGTAAGCGGTATAGCCTGACGAATCTGGCCACGCGCTTCCTCGATTAGTCCGCCAACGTCAACATCTGCCGGACAAGCGGTTGTACAGGCACGACAGTCAAGGCAAGCGAAAACAGGATCCATAAATTGCTCGTTGACAGTGATTTTACCCTCTGCCACTGATTTTATTAAATGAACCCTTCCGCGGGGGGAATGCTGTTCTTGGCCTGTCAGCTCATACGTCGGGCATGATTCCAGGCACATGCCGCAGTGAACACAATCTGCCCATTTGTTTTCATCCGGGTGATCTTTCAAGAGAAAATTACTTATACCAGGAGTACACGCCGCCTCTTGCTTTAAATCGGCTTCCTTTATCCCCATCATTAAATTCCCCCTATAAATCTTTTAGGATTTAGGACTCTATTTGGGTCCACCTTTTTTTTAATTCCTTCTAAAAGGAAGAAATACGATGGCTTTTCACCCCAAACGTCTACTTCCTGTCGTAAAGCAAAAGGCAAATGGTTTACTACAGAGTATCCCCCTAGCCCCTGGACTGTTTCTCTACATTGTTGAATGGCTGAAACGATATCCTCTTTTGCTCCCTTCAGGTTTAGCTGACACAAACCATGTCCTAATCCACCGTGGGCTTCTACCACTAAATTATGAAGGTCACCAAGGAGATGGATATCTTTTATTACATGCGTTACATCAAGGTTTACCACGCCAATTTTTAAAGAAGCCGAAGTTACATCGCTTCCATCTTCCAAGGAATTCAAGCTATTGGAATAAAATTGGTTCCAAAACGTTTGCGTTTCTTGTGGGGCGAGGATTCTCATTTCTGCCAGTTCTGGCAGAATACTTTTTATAAAATTCTCTTGATACCGTACAGAGGTTTCAACATCCTCGAGTCCGATTGCTAAAGTGAAGAAGCTTTGACCGGTCAATTTTTCTGAAAGTGTTGGACTTAGCAATTCAAGAGTGACTGGTTCCATCATGGAATCCAAAAGATTGGTGGAAAACGCCCGAATTTTCTCAATATTTCCTTGCGGGAACTTTAGTAATAATAGACTTTCATACTTAGGCAGTGGACGAAGCTTTAAAGTTACTTCAGATATAATTCCCAAAGTACCCATTGAACCTATAAATAACTTGTTCATATCATAGCCCGCTACATTTTTTACAACTCTTCCTCCGGACCGAATGATTTTGCCATCGGGGTACACTATTCTTAGCCCAATGACTGTATCTCTGGAAGATCCATAGCCCAGCCGCTTAGGACCGCTATCATTGGATGCGATGACGCCTCCAATCGTAGCTGATTCAGGCAGGTAAGGGTCGAGTGAAATCTTTTGTTTAAACTCTGCAAGATATTCCTGTAATTCTTTAAAGGTTGTTCCCGCTTTTACAGTTAACGTCATGTCGCCCACAACATGTTCCACAATGCCCTTAAAGTTAGTAAGAGAGAGTAATATATCAACTGATTCGGTTAAGACGCCATACCCTCTTTTCGTTCCGTTTCCTTCAACTATTACACTTTTTCCTTTTTCGTTGGCATACTTAAGAATGGCTACTATTTCTTCCTCCGATTGCGGATAAACCTTCACTCTGCTTGTGTTACCCAGCGGATGATTTTGCTCACCTTCTTTGATTCGCTCTACAGGTACAATTGCCTTTAATTCTGTTAATAGTTCTGCAGTAATCAAACCCAACACCCCTTAAATGTTGCGCAATAAGAAATAGCGTTTCAACTTTCATACAAAAAAAATCACATTGGTCGAATTTTCAGTTCAGATGACTCCTTAATGACATAACTCTATTAAATCGATCTTTTTTTCAACAAAATTTAAGTGCACCCTCATATTTGTTTCTCTCTCTGAGATTTTGCTAACTAATTTGACTTATAGAATAAACTACGTTCATGAAAAAGCTGATATACCTAAAATTTCTCTACCTATGATTAATTTTTGCATTTCATTTGTTCCTTCTGCGATCGTAAAATATCGAATATCGCGGTAATAGCGTTCAACAGGGAATTCTTTCGTGTATCCATACCCACCGTGTATTTGTAAAGCTTCTTCAGCTACTTTTAATACCTGATCAGTGGAGAAGTATTTGGCCATTGAGCATTCCACTTTGCAGGATTTCCCTTGATCCAACAAATGGCTGGCTTGAAGACCAAGTAAACGCATAGCGCTTGTCAGTGTAACCATTTCACTGATTTTTGCTTGGATTAGTTGAAAACCTCCAATTGGTTTTCCAAATTGGACCCGTTCCTTCGCATACTTTACCGAAGCATCCACACATGCTTGGGCAATTCCAGTAGAAATGAACGCAACCATTGCTCTTGCGCTATTCAAGAATTTAAGACCCTGCCTTAATCCATCTCCTACTTTTCCAAGCAAGTTTTCTGCCGGAATCTCGCAATCTTCAAAAATTAACTCTGCAAATGGACAGCTGGTAGTTCCCATTTTTTCAATCGGTTTCGTCTCATAATGAGATACTCCTTTTTCAACTATAAAAGCAGCAATTCCATTATTTCCTTTGGATTTATCCGTTTGCGCGATAACGATTCCGATTTCTCCTTCTACCCCGTTCGTGATAAACATTTTCGATCCATTGATTACCCACTTATCTCCTCTTAACTCTGCCCGGGTTTGAATGCTGGATGTATCGGATCCAACATTCGGTTCAGTCAGGGCAAAGAAACCAAACTTTTCCCCTTTTAGTAAAGGTTCCAAGAATTTTTTTCGCTGGTTTTCAGTTCCATATTCATAGATATGTGTCAGTACCGAATTCGTAAGTCCAACAGTAGCACGTAAGGATGGCCAAACTCTGGATAATTCTTCACTCATGGTAAAATAGGTGGTGTAATCTAGCCCAAAACCTCCAGCGTCTTCTGGAAGAAGTCCTCCTAAATAGCCAAAAGGCACTAATTGTTGAACAATTTCCTTCGAAACAGCTTTTCCTGATTTCTCATAGCTATCAACCATAGGTAAGATTTCCTTATCTAAAAATCTTCTAACGGTATCCTTTATCATTATTTGCTCATCAGATAATACTAAAGACATTTCATTTCCTCCTTTATAGTTTGTGTTTCGGATTATTTCTTAAAATCAACATGGGTGTGGTCCCTTCTTGAATAACCTTTCCCCTTTGGTTGATCACTTTCCGTTTAAAATAAACAATTCCTCTATCAGTCTTACTTGTTTCTTCTTTTCCTACAATTTCAATTTCAAGATGTATGGTATCTCCGAATTTAAGAGGACCTAGAAATCTCCAGGAATTAATCCCCAAAAGGGTTATTAAGGACTCCGCCATACGCCTATTCAGGTCCGTCCTTGTGAATAACCCAGAGGATACCGTCAATCCAAGGAGACCATGTGCAATGCGTTCTCCAAAAATGGAATCCTTAGCATACTCACTATCAACATGAAGGGCATTGTAGTCACCAGATAAGCCAGCAAAATTTACAACATCTGTTTCCGTGATTGTTCTAGCAGGAGATAAAAAGCTTTCTCCAACTTCAAAGTCCTCAAAATATAAGGTCTCCTTTGACATCGTTATCCTCCTCATTAGCTGTT
Source organism: Neobacillus drentensis (assembly GCF_036962765.1). Classification (GTDB taxonomy): domain Bacteria; phylum Bacillota; class Bacilli; order Bacillales; family Cytobacillaceae; genus Neobacillus; species Neobacillus drentensis_C. The sequence continues at coordinate 10,341 of NZ_JBALOS010000217.1, read as the reverse complement.
TCATATATTCCGCTTATTAAGATTCTTCCATTAACACTTGATCAACCAAATCTCCCACCGGAGACGTGTAATATATCTCCCGAGATATATGCTGCATCATCAGATGCAAAAAACAAAACGGCATTCGCTACATCTTCAGGTAATCCAATTCGTTGAATTGGTGTATCTTTCTTTTGCAGCTCTTTAATTTTTTCATATTTGGGATGGCTTTTTAGCGCATCAGTTTCAATCAGTCCGGGTGCTACTGCATTGACATTAACATTGTTTTTACCTAATTCTTTTGCCAGTGATCGTGTAAGACCAACAATTCCTGCCTTGGCAGAAGAGTAGTTTGCTTGACCTGGATTTCCTAGATAGGCTCTTGAAGAAATATTAATAATTTTTCCGTAATTTTGTTCAACCATATAAGAAGAAGCATATTTAGAACATAGAAATGCACCTTTGAGGCAAACATCGATCACTTTATCCCAATCGTCTTCTTCCATGTCTTTAATGCGCGAATCTTTCAGAACACCTGCATTATTAACAAGAATGTCAATTTTCCCATATGCCTCTATGGTCTTTTCAACAATATTTCTTGCATCCTCTGCTTTTGATACATCCCCTGCCACAGCGATTGCCTTTCCACCGCCATGGAGGATTTCCATAGTAGTCTCTTCACATGTTTCCTTGTTCAAATCAGTTACGGTAACCAATGCACCTTCCTGAACCAATTTTTGAATAATTGACTTACCAATCCCTTTTCCTGAACCAGTTACAATGGCTACTTTACCTTGAAATCTCATATTTCTCCTCCATAACTTTGACCTATGATTAAGATTATTCCTTGAGGTCGTTTGATTAATTTTTTTCAATGGTCTAATTTCTTTCAAATAATCCAAGAGTCATAGATTACTGTCCAATTTCTCTTCAAATGCTTAACTAATAGTTGTATATACTCTAATCTTTAATTAGATTTCCACCAATAACTAGTCGCTGAATCTCATTCGTCCCTTCATAAATCTGAGTGATCTTAGCATCTCTCATATAGCGTTCAACGGGATATTCTTTTGTGTAACCATATCCACCAAATACTTGCACGGCCTCAATAGTTACTTCCATAGCGGTATCTCCGGCAAACAGTTTGGACATGGCAGACTGATGCCCATAAGATATACCTTGATCCTCACGCCAAGCAGCTTGGTACGTCAGTAAACGTGACGCTTCGATTTTTGTAGCCATATCGGCTAACTTGAATTGAATAGCTTGAAGATTGCTAATCGGTTTGCCAAATTGAACGCGTTCCTTTGCATAAGCGACAGCTTTATCAAATGCACCTTGAGCGATTCCTAACGCTTGGGAAGCGATACCGTTCCGACCACCGTCAAGGGTCATCATCGCAATCTTAAAGCCTTCTCCCACTTCACCCAAAAGATTGTCCTTTGGAACACGACAGTCCTCCATTATTACTTCCGTAGTGGAGGAAGAACGAATGCCCAGCTTTTTCTCTTTTTTTCCTATCGAGAAACCAGGGAAGCTCTTTTCCACAATAAACGCCGCAATGCCTTTATGCTTTAGATCCGAGTTGGTCTGTGCGAATACGATGTAGGTGTCGGCATAGCCTCCGTTCGTGATAAAAATCTTTGAACCGTTCAACACCCATTCATCACCTTCTAAAACCGCCTTTGTTTTCATCCCACTTGAATCTGACCCGGAACCAGGTTCTGTCAAGCAATATGCCCCCATGCTTCTGCCCTCTGCCATGGCCCTTAAATATTTTTGCTTTTGTTGTTCTGTTCCAAACTTGTACACTGGCCAGCCGGCTAAGGATGTATGTGCGGAAAGGGTGACTCCAACGGAAGCATCAACCCTAGACAGTTCTTCTACTGCGATTACATAGCTCAAGTAATCAGCACCTGCACCACCGTACTCTTCCGGCCAAGGAATACCGCATAAGCCAAGGTCCGCCATCTTGTTCCAAATCTCCATGTCAAAGCTTTCTTCATCATCACGCTGTGCAGCAGTAGGCTCACATTCGTTTAGTGCAAAATCACGCACCATTTTTTGCATCATTTTATGTTCTTCAGACAATAGAAAGTTCATTTTTGCTGCTCCTCATGAATAAATTTTTTCAAAAAAATAAGAATATAAAAAATTAACCTGTAAAACTTGAAGATCTGTTTGAACTAGTAAAAAATCAGTAAATAGTGTTCATTCAGTAACCGATCACACGTCTCTCATAAATTTCTTAGAGGTATTTACAACTAATGCTAAAATGAAATGCATTGTCTAATAACAGGGATTGGTGCAGCACTTCGGTTACCTGTTGAAGTCATTATATATTCGAACCTGATTTCCCCATCCACCTCTATTTTCTCCCCTTCTCTGTAATCAGAAGCGCTCTCACTTATGATTGGAAGGAGTTTGATCATGGTCCCGTTGACTATTATTGATTCATCAGCTTCAATAAATGAAATATTTATATTTTTCTGTAAATTATAATCAAAATAGGATCTTATCTTATAAATTTCTCCTCTTACCTTCATCGCTCTTCACTCCTAAAAACTAGATTAAGAAAAGACCTTCTACCAATTTCGCTCCCATTGTTTTAATCTAGGATATTTTATTTGCATGATTTCATTGAGCAATGAATCTAATTTTTGGCTAATTTCAATGGTTTTTTGATTAGTTAATCCGTATTTTTTTCCTGAATTTTCTAATTCAAGTATTAAAAGATTGTATTCACATTCATAATAATATTCTCTCGGCCCCATGATGCGCCTCCTGCTTAATTTCCTTACTATCTCATTGATCCAAGACAGTAATATGCCAAAATTGCTTTGCCTAATTGGGTAAATACTAAATTTTCAACTTCCGATCCATTAATTATTAAGGGATGTCACTTCTTAATAGAAAGAAAAAATCCAAACGCTAATAGAATCAATTAAACTCTTAGTTGTTGGGACATTATTGTGAGATAAATTGATTTAAAATTTTATTAAGTAAATATGGTATCACTCTATTAGTTTGTTTTGTTTATGCATTTTCTAGTACTTTTCTGAATTCCTCCGTAAGTAACGGTACTACTTCAAACAAGTCTCCCACAATTCCGTAATCTGCCACCTGAAAAATAGGAGCTTCTGAATCTTTATTTATCGCCACAACAATTTTAGCATTTGACATTCCTGCTAAATGTTGAATTGCACCTGAAATCCCACAAGCAATATACAAATCGGGGGTAACAACTTTCCCAGTCTGTCCAATTTGCAAAGAGTAATCGCAATATTCAGCATCACATGCCCCTCGTGATGCACCTACAGCACCATCAAGTATATCTGAGAGTTCTTGGAGTGGTTTAAAACCCTCTGCCGATTTAACACCACGGCCACCCGAGATGACCACTTTCGCTTCTGATAGGTCTACATTGCCTGTCGTTTTACTCACTACCTCTTTGACAATCGTCCGCAAGTCCTTGATTTCAACATTAAAATGCACAATTTCAATTGTTCCGTTGATTTCTTCCACCGGGATATTATTCGGCCTTACTGTTGCAAATGGGATGCCGGAAATGACTTTCTTTTTCTCAAATGCTTTTCCGGAGTAAATAGGACGAGTAAAGATTACATCACCATTTTCAACCTGAACATCGATTACATCGGATACCAGACCAAGTCCATACCGCGCTGCAATACGCGGGGCAAGATCCTTCCCGATAGCGGTGTGCGGCATTAGAATAGCATCTGGCTCTTCAGCATCAATTAACTGTCGCAATGCTTGTGAATAAGCATCGGTTGTAAATATATTTAATTCTTTGTTGCCAATAATATATATTTTTCTTGCGCCATATTTTCCCAAGATATTTGCATAATGAGTCGCCTCATTGCCAATAGCAACAGCAATAATTTCCCCACCTTCTGCAATGCGGTGAGCAGCAGTCAATGCTTCGAGTGACACACTTCGTAAGTGTCCAGCTTTAGCTTCTGTAAATACAAGTACTTTTCTCATCATCATTCGTCCTCCAAAAATTGGTTAAAGTACCTTCGCTTCACTACGGAGAAGATTAGCTAGTTCCCTTACTTGATCCATTAATTCTCCATTCAAGATACGGCCAGCATTTTTTTTTGGTGGAAAATACGTTTCCGTCACAGTCGTTTTTGCTTCTATATCATCTTCAATATCCAAATCCTCAATCTCTAATCGTTCTATTGGTTTTTTCTTCGCTTTCATGATACCGGGTAATGAAGGATAACGTGGTTCATTTAACCCTTGTTGCGCCGTTACGAGTACAGGGAGTGAAACTTCCACTAGCTCTTTATCCCCTTCCACATCCCGCTCAATTATGGCTGTAACTCCATTAATCTCCATATAAGTAATGGTTGTTATTTGTGGAATATCAAGTTCTTCAGCAAGGCGAGGTCCTACTTGTCCAGAACCATAATCAACACCCAAATTACCGCTTAATATAAGATCAAATTCCAGATCTTTAATTACGGCGGCCAGAACTTTGGCAATGCTGTACTCATCCAATACCTGGTCTTCATTGTCTACAATGATTGCTTTATCTGCCCCCATTGCAAGGGCTGTTCGGAGAGCATTTTCAGCACGTTCTGGTGCGATTGTGATAACCGTTACTTCACCACCATGTAAATCACGTAATTTTATAGCTTCTTCAATCGCAAATTCATCGTAAGGATTGATAATGAAATTGACGCCATCTTCGCAAATGTTGCCGTTTTGAAGAATTATTTTCTCTTCTGTATCAAACGTTTGTTTAATTAATACTATAATGTTCATTTTCTCTGATTCCTTTCTCAACAAACTTTTTTACAGCCAATTAATATATGAAAATTAGCTTGACTAAGAAATGTGAGATTCGCCAAGTATCGAAATAGTATGAATCTTTATATTTATATTAATTTTATAGAGTAATTTTTAAAAGTTCAGAAATTAAAAGGTGCGTTAAGTAAATATTAATTGTTAGACATGGGAGGAATATCATAAGAGAAAAAAAAAATGAAAGGAGCAACGAAAAAAACCTCGTTACTCCTTTCATTTATCTTTCCTTATTCGAAATTTTTACATGATAATTTAGTTACTTCTTTTACATCGCGATCATGCTCAAATCTTCCAACTGAAATTAAACAGAATCCAATTTTTCGAAATACCTGTTCAAATACAACTTATCCTTACTGATTAATCTGCGTTTCATCTTCATCCTTTAATTGCCGGCGCAGTATTTTTCCAACGGCTGTTTTCGGCAGAGACTCTCTGAAGTCAATGATGCGAGGAACTTTATATCTCGTTAATCGTTCTCTGCACCAGTTCTGGATTCCTTCTTCTGTTAACGTAGCTCCTTTTTTAAGAACGATGGCTGCTTTAATCGTTTCCCCGCGATACGAGTCTGGAATACCGTATACACCCGCTTCTAATACTGCCGGATGCTGATAGATTACTTCCTCCACTTCTGCAGGATAAACATTAAAGCCTCCCGTGATGATCATCTCTTTCTTTCTCCCTACAATATAGAAATAGCCATCACTGTCCATTTTTCCGATATCACCCGTATGCAGCCAGCCATCACGAATGGTATTTTCCGTTTCTTCTGGATTTTTCCAGTATCCCTTCGTAACGATTGGTCCCTTAACCAGGATCTCACCGGGCTCATCAATGGGCATTTCCATCGTTCCTGTTGCGATATCCACAATTTTCACTTCTAAATTTGCCATTGGAATACCCGTACTTCCTACTTTTCTTATTCCTGTTATTGGGTTTCGTGTTACCCCGGCTGTCGCTTCCGATAATCCCCATGTTTCCACCATCGGGGCTCCCGTGATTTCTTCAAACTTTTTAATCACTTCAATTGGTAATGGGGCTGAACCACAAATACAATATTGAAAACAGGTTAAGTCATCCTTCTTTAAGTCGGGGTGATTTAATAACGCTATATACATCGTAGGGGAACCGTAGAAAATGGTCGGTCTCTTTTTACGAATCATTTCTAAAATGTAATTCATATCAAATTTATCAATGAGATATAAACGTGCACCAATAAAAATAGCTTCCAGTAAACTGTACAACCCCATGGTATGATAGAGTGGAGCAAAACCAAGGTTGCAATGTTCCCCTTTCTCAAACACCCTATAAAGACCTGAACCATACCCTATATATTGCATGGAGACCATGTTGGAGTGTGAAATCATAACTCCCTTTGGCCGGCCTGTTGTACCACTTGTAAACGCTAAAAATGCAATGTCTTCCGGTTCAACGTCTCTATATATAAGTTCGGTGGTCTCAGTAGCGATCCAATGATGTAAATTATCTTCTTCTTTTATTTCCTGATCTGCCGTAATAAAGATAATTTCATCCGACAACCCGATTTTCTCAAGCTTCTCCTTTTGATCTCGGAAGGCCACTATACCTTTTGACTCTGAATTTCGTAAGATATGATCCAATTCTGCCGGCTGATATTGAGGATTGACCTGAACAACGACACCGCCTAAGCGTTGAATGGAAAAGAAAGCGATAACATATTCAAGACAATTCGGCAACATGATCGAGATGCGATCCCCCTTGCGAAATCCCCGCTTATAGAGAGCTGTAGCAACACGTTCGCAAATATTTTTCAACTCGGCAAAGGTTTGTTCTCGCTCTCCATCAACGACAGAAATTTTATTTGGATACTTGTATGCTGACTTTTCCAGGATGTCGAAAATAGTGATAGAAGGTACTTCAATATGATGCGGATCTCCTTCTGGATAAGATGCAAGCCATGGTTTACTTAAATAAATGGACCCTTTATTCTGAATTTCGTTACTCATAAATACACCTCAATATCAATTAATTTTAATGTTTATCCATATGGGTTCACGCGTTCTGCGTTTTGTAAGCGCTATCATATTTTCGCCAAGTACTATTCCTTTTTCCCCAGAACTTCTCCCCTCATTTTTTATTGAAAAGATTGTTAAACAAGATTCTGAATTGTGCGAATCTTCATATTTAAATGATATTTATTTTTTTTAATTTAATAAAGTTCAAAAAACAAAAGGTACATTAAGGAAATTTTAAGACTACTTATTTTTATATAAAGCTAGATGAATAAAAGCTAATAACGGTATCCATTATTAGCTTTAGTCTTGCAAAATATAGACCTCAGATTTGTGTATAGTGCCATACTCCATCTATTAATACTTTCTTAATTTTGTTGGACACTTCCAAATAGTCCACATGACCAATTATTTCGGACATAACTAATTCAAACTCTCTTTGATACTTATCCTTATAATAAGTTCGTGCAAGTTGGTCAGCTGATGAAATTCCACTTACGATTAAGTTCAAAATTTGATCTGATTTGTGATAGATTTTCTTTAGTCTCGTTGTAATTAAGTCTTTAGGATTGGAGATAAGTTGTCCGTGTCCTGAGAATACTTTCTCTATATCGAGATTCAGACATTTTTCAAGTGATTCGATATATTCAACTAAGGTTAATATCCGTGTTCCTTCTTTATCAGGCTCAACCAGTGCATTACTAGACATATGGCAAATAAGATTATCCCCTCCAAAGAGCCATTTTTCCTTTTGATTATAAAAAACCAAGTGATCAGGTGAATGTCCTGGTGTTTCGAAAACTTGTAATCCTGATATGGTATCTGTTTCATTAATCGGAATAATGTCGGAATGAATGGTATAATTTTCTCTTGCCTTTAACTCTTTTTTTATTCTTTCAATATTGTGTATTCCAGTATCACCACATCCCATTTCATGATAAAGTTGTTTATAGAACTCTATCCATAATGAAAGAAATTCTTTTTCCCTTTTCAACCATGGAATGGATTTAGAATGTGCATAGACAGGGATTTCCCTTATTGAAAGAATCCGATTTATTAATCCAATATGATCTTCGTGCGAATGGGTGAGAATGATTTGAGTTATATCATTTAGAGAAAATCCATTCTCAGATAAAGTGTTGTTCAATTGTTCCCAACACTCATTTGAATCCAGACCTGAATCAATTAACGAAAGGGAATTGCCATCCTCCCATAAATAAAAATTAAAACTCTTTACACTGTACTTTGTAGGGACTGTAATCGGATAAACTGAAAATCCCTTGTTCAAACTAATCAATGGACTCACTTCCCTTGATGAAATAGGATAATGGGGCTTAGAAAAAATAATATGGATTTATATCGCATTACTAACATTAATTTTGACTCTAATTAGTAGGAATCTTTATAATAATGATAATTTTATGATTTATTTTAATAAAGCTTAGAAAACAAAAGGTGTGTTAAGAAAATATTAATGGCAGAGATAATTTGAGAAAATCCTAAAGAAATAGTAAAAACAATTCTAAGGCAATATATAAGCTCTAGTTTCCATCTACTTTCCACTTTGAATCAAAAAACAAATGAGGCATCCACTTAATAGTGGATGCCTTTATTTGTTTTTTTCGTCCTATTTAAAAGATGCATATCCATCGTCAACCAAAATCGTGCTTCCGTTAATCGCTAGTGCTTCTTCTGACGCCAAAAATGCTACAACATTTGCGATGTGTGATGGCGGAGTGAATGCTTTCGTCATTTGTTTATGTGTGAATTCCTCCTCACGACCTATTGCTCTGACAGGGTCGTAAATTGGCGTGTCAACTACACCAGGAGCGACACCGACTACACGAATACCATATGGTGCAAATTCTAACGCAGCAGTTTGCGTCATTAATCTTACTGCACCCTTTGATGCATTGTAACTAAAGGTATAGGCATTCGCTAAAAATCCAAATACGGAGGATGAATTAATAATCGTCCCCTGAATCCCTAACTCACGCATTTTCCTGCCTGCAAGTGTAATTCCATAATAAACTCCATCTTGATTCACTTTGATAATCTTTTCATACGTTTCTGGATTTAGCTCAAGTAAAGGTTTACCAAATGCAATCCCAGCGTTATTAAAGATGGTATCAATACGGCCAAAGGTTTCAACTGTAAAATTAATCATACCTTCGACTTGTTGGAAGTCGGTTACATCTACTTTTTTATATACAGCATCTCCGCCTATTTCTATGAGCATTTCAACCGTTTCATTTCCTGCAGATTCATTAAAATCTGCTACAACAACTTTGGCACCCTCTTCGACAAATTTTAGACATGTTGCCCGGCCAATTCCACTTCCTCCACCCGTAATTACTGCCACTTTATCCTTTAATCTCATTTTGACCACTCCTTAAACCAAATTTTCATTAGAAATATATTCTTATAAGACATGTAGTCTGAAGGAAAATTCATAAAATTCAAATTGATATCCACCTTTACATATATAATAATTTTATAATATACTTTTTTAAAGTTAAGATATTAAAAGTTACCTTAAGTAATTATTATGTTTGGAATTAATCAGCCCTGTTCCTAACAGAATGGTATACAATTCAAATTCAGAATAAAGAACAGAGTATTAGGGGTGAATCTTTGCGTATCGAGCAATTCTTTTACATAACGGAAATAGCAAAAACTGGCTCAATTGCAACTGCGGCTGAACGACTTTATGTATCTTCACCAGGTATAAGTCTTGCAATCAGCAGTTTAGAGGAAGAACTCGGAATAAAGATATTTGAACGCTCTAGAACTGGATTAGAACCAACCGAAACTGGAAAAAAATTAATAATAAAAGCACAGGAGATATTAAATTGTATAGAGGAATTTAAACAGGAGGCAAAAGGTGATTCTACGGATATCGAAGGACAGTTATCCATTTCAGCAGATCCAGCCATTTGCAGGAGTATCATCCCTAAAACATCGGCTGAACTTAATGCAAAATTCCCAGGAATTACTCTTCAAATTAAAGAATCAACATCTCCTCAAGTTCGAAAAGACGTTTTGAATGGTGATGCGGATATAGGACTAGTCTTTAATCTTTCCTTTTTTCATGAAGAAAATCAACTGCTTACATCAACACAGATTATTGATAGCTCAATGATGCTGTGTTTTAGAAATGATTCTGAATTGGCTAGTAAAGACATTCTTACCTTGGAGGATATACATAAATATCCTATTGTTGCCAACTACTTAAGTGATAATGACAGAAAAAACTTTCTCACTCAAGTGTTTGGAGAATATAGCAATCTTAACATTCTGGTTCATTCCCAAAATTCTGAAACTAAAAAATATTTTATTTCACAGGGATTGGCAATCGGATTTGAACCGGTCATAGTTATTAAATCTGATCCGTTTTATCAAAGAGAAGATATTATCGTTAAACCTGTAAAAGGAATTGATTTGAAACTTTCCTATTATTCTATTCGATTAAAAAGCAAATTTCTTTCTGCTGCAGGTAAGGAATTTTTAAAAGAACTTCAAGTTCAAGCTAATAAAA
>NZ_JBALOS010000216.1:3266-6084 GCF_036962765.1 Neobacillus drentensis | reverse complement strand
ATTAGGATTAATATTCTCAGTTTCAGTAATAAGTCCCTTTAGTGAGGAATTTATTTGCCGATATTTACTATATGGGGGACTTTCTATAGCTATTGTTGGATTGGCAAAAGAGAATAAGTGGATAAAAAAGATTTATAATGAGTTGTTTATTATGAAAAATCCAAAATATATATGGTCATGGGTTATCCTTACCAATATAGGCTTCGCAATGGCGCATGGTCCTGACATACTTAACTTTCCGCTATACTTCCTTCCGGGGGTAGTTTTTACAATATTTTTCTTAAGACTTGGCTTCCTTGCGGCTTGGATTTCTCACGGTTCTTCTAATTTTTTCTCATGGATAGCTCATGAAATTATTGTTAACACACTATTTAAATGAATAAGCTGATAAAAGATTTGAATCTAGTACACAGAATAATTGCTACGATTGCTGGAATGGTTGATCCAAAGATCGTTTCTGACATGCCAACTAAGGATCATAATAGGTATATAAATTTAATATGAAATAAATTAGTCGGTCAGTAATGATCGGCTTTTCCGTATTCTATAGGGTATTTTTATAATCGATCATTGTCGATGAATTAACCCAATTCCCCAATTCTTTTAAAAAGGTTTCCCTTACAATTTAACCAGTTGGGATTTTTCCTTCTCCCGATATTCCTTTGGTGAGATTCCCTCCATTTTTCGAAATAATGTACTAAAATAGTTTTGGCTTCTAAATCCTGAGTTTTCTGCTATATCCGATATGGTCCAGTTTGGGTTAGCGATTAATAACCGTTTCGCCGTCTGGATTCGAAATTGAATTAAATACTCCGAAAAAGGAACGCCTACTTCTTCATGAAATTTCCGACTTAAATAGGTAGGGTTTACGTGAACCTCACTTGCGATTTCTGAGAGTGAAATCTTTTCAGCAAATTTTTCATGGATGACTTTCAGAGAACAATGAATTAAGTGGGAATATTTTTGAGAAAACGGATCTTCTTTATACTTTGATAAAATCTGTAATAAATCACTCTCGACAACGGGCTTCGTTAAATAGGCAACAACCCCTATTCTAATCGATTGCTGAGCATAGCTGAAATCCTGGCAGGCTGTAACCATGATTATTTCCGTATCTTTATTGCTTTGTCTTAGTTCTTCCCCAAATTCAAGTCCAGATTTTCCTGGAAGATGAATATCTAAAAAAGCCAAATCGATATCATGATTTAGATTAATTGAATGTGCTTGACTCGCATCAGCCGCCTTGAAAAACTTCCAAAAAGGAAATTTAGATTGCAACAAGTATTCTAGTTGTTCTAATTCTAATGGTTCATCATCAAGTAATAAGACATTCATTTCCATACACCCCCTCAGCAAAGATTCCCCTTCTGTTCTTTCAATAAATTTAAACAAAAGGGTATTTGAAGTAAATATGATGTAGAAAAGAAGTAGAAAAAGTTTAAAAAAGAGTAATAATTCCGAAAATAAATCCGGTTACCTTTTTCTATAATTAAACTAGTAATCAATAATTTTAAAAGTACAGTATTACTTGATTGAAAGGAGAAAAAAATGGTAACCAAGCTTAAGGGAAGTTATGTGATTGGTTTTGATGGGGACGATCATGTAATTTTAGAAGATTCAGAGGTTGTATATGAAAACGATACAATTATTTATGTGGGAAAAAATTACTCTGGAGAAGTGGATGAAATCATTGATGTTGGGAGATCTGTCATTAGTCCAGGGTTTATCGATTTAAATGCACTAGGTGATATTGATCACGATATTTTACATTTAGAAGCAAGTAGCGACAAACAGAAAAACCTGCTCTGGTCAAAGTGTTATGTTGACAACGGACATCATGAAGTCATGACAGCGGAAGAAGAAGCATTTAAATCACTCTATGCCTATTCTCAATTGATTCTTAATGGGGTTACTACTGCGATGCCGATTACATCTGTTTTTTATAAAAAATGGGCAGAAACATACGAGGAACTAGCCGCAGCTGCCAATCATGCTGGCAGATTAGGATTAAGAATCTACTTAGGACCAAGTTATCAATCTGGAATTAGAGTCGTCGAGACAGATGGAACGATCAAGCTTTTCTGGGATGAAGAAGCAGGGAGAGCAGGATTGAAGCGTGCGGTAAGTTTTGTTGAAGAATTTGATGGAGCCTATAATGGATTGGTTAAAGGAATGCTGGCACCTGAACGAATAGAATCTCAAACAGAAGAAAGCCTGAAACAGACTAAATATTACAGTGAAAAATTAGGTGTTCCTATCAAACTCCATGCGGCACAAGGGAGCTTTGAATATCATACAATTCTTGAAAAACATGGTGTGACCCCTATTCGCTATTTGTATAATCTTGGTTTTTTAGGACCCAAAACCGGAATTCCACATGCTCATTTTATTGCTGGTTATAGTGAAGCGCAATCCGGTGAGGGCGATGATATAGCGCTCCTAACAGAAACAAATACAACAGTAATCCATTGTCCTTTGATTATCGGAAGACATGGTTCTGCTTTAGAATCATTTGCAAAATACAAAAGGGCAGGAATCAATTTAGCACTCGGTACTGATACATTTCCACCAGATATGTTTCAAAATATAAGAACGGGCAGTATGCTATCCAGGCTGATTGAAAAAGAAGTAGATGATTCATCCTATGCTGATCTTTTTCGAGCAGCGACAATTGGAGGAGCCAAATTTCTTGGAAGGGACGACCTTGGCAGACTTAGAGTGGGGGCAAAAGCAGATATCATTGTAATTGACTTGGATAGCTTCCATATGGGCGTGGTAGATGATCCGATTCGGACAATGATTGCAAGCGGGTCAGGAA
>NZ_JBALOS010000216.1:828-3252 GCF_036962765.1 Neobacillus drentensis | reverse complement strand
AGTTATGAAGGATAGAGTAATTCCTAATCTTGATTTAAAAGAAATCAAATCCAAGGGTCAAAAATATTTTAACAAAATGAGAAAAGGATATTTGGAAAGAGACTATCAGCAGCTTCCAGAAAATGAACTGCTTCCTCCATCCTTTAAATTAGTGAAATTTAAATAATGATAAATGAAGTGAAAATCTTGAAAAATAAAGTCCATTTATCTGGAAAAGAAATAGAAAGGAAGTTTACTATGAGCCGTAACTATTGGTTAACAAATGTTCGCTTAGAAACGGGATATATAAAAGAAAATGATAGAGTAGCAGGAACAAAAACAGAGCTATTTCACTTATTAATAGAGGATGGCAGAATCGGAAAAATAATCAAAGAATCAGAGCAATTTGGAAACGACCTACCTGTAAAGGATGCAAAGGGGTTGCTGCTGCTTCCCTCATTTATTGAAAAGCATGTTCATCTAGATAAGACTTATATGGGTGAGGATTGGCGCGCATGTATCCCAGCTTCAGGGGTTATTGAACGATGCGAAATAGAAAAAAATATTCTAGCAACTATACCTGCTAGCACACAGCAACGCGCAGAAGCTTTGCTGGAAGTAATATTGTCCTATGGCTCAACCCATATAAGAACCCATGTGGATATCTATCCGGAAGCAGGGTTGCACAATTTGGAAGGTGTCGGGCATGCACTTGAATCATATTCTAATAGGCTTAGCTCAGAAATTGTTGCCTTCGCCCAGCATGGCCTGCTCCGTCCTGGTACTGTACCATTGGTTAGAGAAGCATTGAGAAACGGTGCTGGGATTGTGGGGGCGGTTGACCCGGCAACCGTAGATAATAATATTGAAGCTTCATTAGTGCAGTTACTGGACTTGGCTGTTGAAGGGAATGCTGATATCGACTTGCATTTACATGACCCAGGTCATTTAGGAACTTTCACGATGAAACGACTTGCTTATTTAACCAAGCAGGCAGGCTGGGAAGGAAGAGTAGCAGTCAGTCATGCATTTGGACTTGGAGATGTCTCAAAAGAGGAAGCAATCGAAATGGGAGGGATATTAAGGGAAGCAGGTATCTCGATAGTCACCAGTCTTCCAATCGGGCGAAACATTCCACCAGTAAACCTTTTAACTGAATGTGGAGTGGAAGTATCCGTAGGGAACGATAATATTTATGATTCTTGGTGGCCTACAGGAAATGGTGATGTGCTGGAAAGGGCAGGACGTCTGCTTGAACGGTTCAGATGGACGGATGAGGTTTCACTCACGCAAACTCTCAAATATATCACAGGTGGCTTAACTACTTTGGACAAGGACGGTAATCAAGTTTGGCCAAAACTAGGAGTAGCAGCAAATATGCTTTTAGTTGATGCCAGCTGCTCTGCAGAGGTTGTTGCAAGACGGTCTAAGCGTAAAGCCGTTTTTTACAAAGGTAACCTAGTTTCCGGAACTTTAATGTAAATAACTTATTATTACTAATACGGTAGATCTGAACGAAAAGAGGATTTTTTAACATCCTCTTTTTTTTTGATCTAAGCTTTTCGTATGTAAAGAAGTAAACATATTTAAAAAAGAAGTAAAGATTTTCGAGATAAAATTGTTTGAATATTCTTTATAATTAAATAAGAGCAGAGGTTTTAAATAAAATCAGGGGGTAGAGTCTATGAAAATAAACAGAGGGTTTGGTGGCATTTTTATTCTAGTATTACTGTTGCTATTGGTCATTACAGGCTGTTCGACAAATAACAACGCTAGCACGAAGGGGAACTCCGATGATAAAACTTCAAAGGATGGAGGGACTTTGGTTATCGCTCGTTTATCAGACGTTGAGAATTTAGACCATCAATTTATGTCGACGATCAATGCAGCAAGTGTTACTCATCAAAAAATCTATGAGGGACTAGTAGGGCGTGATAAAAATTCTGAAATAACTCCTTTGTTAGCAAAATCATGGGAGCAGTTAGATAATACAACATGGGAATTTAAACTTAGAAATGACGTGAAATTTCACGATGGAACACCTTTTAATGCAAATGCGGTAAAAGCGACGTTTGATAGACTATTAGATCCGAATGTTGGTTCGCCAAGAGCTGTGGTCCTAAAAATGGTAAAGGAAGTGAAGGTGGTTGATGATTTTACCGTTCAATTTATCTTGAGTGAACCCTTCTCACCTTTACTCTCCATTCTAGCAAGTCATGAGAGCGGTATTATCAGTCCAAAATCAATTGAGAAATACGGAAAGAAAATGATTAATGAACCTAATGGTACAGGTCCTTTTGTCTTTAAATCTTGGACACCAGGCCAGGAAATTGTATTAACTAAAAACAAGGAATATTGGGGCGATAAGGCCAAAGTAGATCAAGTCGTTTTTAAGGTCGTCCCTGAGGAAACAACTAGGATTTCTATGATTGAAACAGGTGAAGC
>NZ_JBALOS010000216.1:0-811 GCF_036962765.1 Neobacillus drentensis | reverse complement strand
TGTACCAATGATGGAAACGGTAGAAGCTTCGCAAGCGACCAAAGTCTACCGCAGTGAAGGTTTTGGAACAGAATTTATTGGTTTTAATGTGAAGAAGAAACCATTTGGTGACGTTCGTGTTCGTAAAGCAATCGCCCATGCAGTTGAAATGGATTCTATTATTAAGGGTGTCTATAATAATGTAGGTAAAAAAGCGAATTCATTATTAGGCTCTAAGGTTTTCGGGTACAATGCTAATATGAAAGCCTATGAATATAACTTAAATGAGGCAAGGAAATTACTCGCTGAAGCAGGCTATCCGGATGGTTTTGAAACTACTCTTATCACCATGGATAGCAAAGAAAGAATAAATATGGCAGAAGTACTTCAATCTCAACTAAAAGGGATTGGGATTAAATTAAATATTCAGGTTTTAGAGTATGGTACGTTTGTTGAGCAAGGAAATAAGGGTGCCTTTGAAATGTTTATCAGCAGCTGGAGAAATGCAACTGGCGATGCTGATTATAATCAATATAATCTTTTCCATTCGGGTTCGCATGGATCAGCTGGAAATTACTTCTTTTATAACAATAAAGAAGTTGATACCATATTAGCAGCAGCCCGCAGTGAAATGAATCAAGATAAACGTATAGAACTATATGCAAAAGCCCAAGAAATAGAAATGGAAGAAGCTGTGTATATACCTGTGCGGGTGATTGAAAATTTAGCGGCAATTGCCAAAAATGTCGATAATTTTTCTATCAGTCCATCAGGGTATCTAGAAATCAATGACGTTTCAATTAAATAAGCAGGTCAAGATAAAAGGGATATC
>NZ_JBALOS010000215.1:2670-17348 GCF_036962765.1 Neobacillus drentensis | reverse complement strand
GTCCGATAATTTAACAAACAATAGGGAGTTGGTAACTAAAATTCATTTATTTCATTAAAAAAAAGCAAACCGCTGCAATTAATAAATTAGGTAATCCTATTAACAATATAGAATTAGTTTGTGAAAATCTTTGTTTTCTATCTTCTTTTGATTCAGATTGTAGATTTCTTCCCAATCTATCCCCATCCAAGAATGCTCCAGATAACAAAGCTCCTAATATCAATGAGATAATTCCGACAGCCCCAGTGATTTTATACAATAAAGTGTAATTGCTTGAAAACATTGAAATTAGAAAAGCGACCACCACAATACTAATTCCTATAATTAATTTCTTCATAATTAACACATCCCTATGGTTTTTTTGTTAAATTCCATTAGTTTACATTTTTAATTATAGCATTTTCAGAATTTTATAAATACAAAAATTCCCACATTCCTTATTAAACTAACCTGCCCCGTTAGTTTAAGTACAGGAGATCACAATCTTTTAATTGCCTTTAATGTTATTCCTAACAATTAGTGTTCGTTCTTTATTCACATAATTGTCGAAAGGTGTAATCCTTCCATATGACGAATTGGTAGTTATAAAGGAGGGTGTTTTACATGAAAATATTGACGGTTCCAAGTGCAAAAGAAGAAATTAGACGTTTGCAAACCTTTATTAATCTTGTTGAAACCTATGAAGCAAACAGTCTGGAAAAGTGGATTATAAAGGAATACGCATACACTAGTAGTATTCGAGAAGTCGTTATACGTGGAAACAAAAGAGGATTCAAATTAAACGGTGTTGAGTTAGACCATGAGCTCGTTAAAAATGTTATCGCTTGTTCCCCAAGAGATGAACTACATCGATTAGTACGTGCTAACTACAGGCTAAGAATCAAACCAAACAAAAGGAGATAGAGTGATCAATTAATTTCCTTTTATAGACCTGCATTTTAGCACTAGATGAAAAGGCCTGCTGCAATAATCCCCAAATAAAGGTGGTGTCGCCCGCCTTTACACAAATGTAGACTACTCACTCCAGGTAGTGGTCTATTTTTTTATTATTTATTATTCCACGTCCCCTCTTACA
The DNA here is from genome assembly GCF_036962765.1 of Neobacillus drentensis. Classification (GTDB taxonomy): domain Bacteria; phylum Bacillota; class Bacilli; order Bacillales; family Cytobacillaceae; genus Neobacillus; species Neobacillus drentensis_C. Next base: position 16,273 of record NZ_JBALOS010000215.1, on the reverse strand, counting down.
TTTATGCTCCTTTCATCTTACCTAACCACTACACCTTTTTAGGAAATTTTTCCTATCACATCGATTTTCCAAGTAGTATAATTAATGACATATATAATATTTTAAAGATCATTAAACTATCCGAATTTTCTTGGGTGCAACAGGCATTAACTTAATTTAGGAGGTGGTTAAAATTAGGAGGCTATCTATATTATTGGTAATTATATTTATGGGTATCAATATTAAGGTATATGCCCATCCGGGTGGAACAGACGCAAGTGGTGGCCATCATTGTTGGACTAATTGTGAACAATGGGGAATTAAGTATGGGGAATATCATTATCATAATTCAGAGCCTAACAGTACGCCGGCCGCAAAGGTTGTTCCAAAAGATACGCATACATATGAAGATGGATACGATGAAGCCTATGATTATTGGTATAAGATTGCATACTCAGACGTCCAAAAAAAGAAAAATAAAAGTTATGAAGCTAAATGGACTGAATATAACAAAGACTATTCAAATGGATATAAGGATGGTTTTAACGAAGCCATTAGAGATGCCAGAAAGGATTTTCAAGATTCTGAGTATGATAGAGGATATGAAGCTGGTCAAAAAGATGCTGACGCAGGAGAAAAGGAAATTGTAGCGTGGGACGTTTTTGAAGGTTCTAAAACGGAACCTGATTATTATAACGGGTATGTAAAAGGTTTTAACGACGAAATAAAAGCTTTGGAGGAAACTGAAAAAGAATCTGAAAACGCTGAGGTGGAAAGCATAGATGTTCCAGCAAAATTCCAAGACAAACCGGACAGTTTTATTTTGGGTTACCAAACTGGATACTACGATTCACAGACTGCCTATAACTACAACGAAGAACAATATACTGATGGAGATGATAGATACCAGTATATTCTAGGGTATAAAAATGGATGGAATGACGAAGGTGGTACATTGCCTTTTCCGACTAAAATGGGCCTTATTTATTCAAATTACATAAAAGGGTATGCTTTAATTCCAATAATTGCAGGTGTCGGACTGGTTGGTTTTTGGATTGGTAAAAGAAAAAAGAAGAAAATAGAGTAAGATAATTTAACTACCTCTATATATTAGGGGATGGGTGATAGCCTACCCCTTTTCATACTTAGTTTTTTTATTACCAACGGAACAAGCTAATGTCACGTTATAGCAGGTATCTGTATTCTTTTTCTTGCTTTACAGTCTATTCTTTTCCCTAGGTACAGCTATTGCAGCACTAACAAAAGCATCCCAAGCCTTCATTGCAGCGTAGCACCAATTACAGCCGTACCAACTACTGTTCCTGAAACTGCACTTAAAGCACTATTTGCTACAGACTTTACAATAGTTAGCAATTACAACTCCTACTCAATTTGCTGCAATTGCCACAGCTCCTGTTACATCTCCTGCACCCGCTATTACTGTAAACCGGACACTTCCATTATAGTTCCTGCCGAAGTTTCCGACCTACTAAAGGCATTAAGAAAAAAGCTGCCAATAATGACAGCCCTAATCTTTCGTTAACTCACCCAATAGCTAAATAAGGGCTATAAAAATGTTTATAGTTTTTTAGGTTAACTTGGCGGAGGATTCAATAGAAATTTTATCGAGTCGAGTTATTTTGTTCTCATTTATAACTCTAACTAAAGTGGTTGATGTTTATCGCCTGTCACAAGACTGTTGTCCCTATATTTCTTCTCCCGCTTTCCCATTCTGTATAAGGCACCGAGTCAGTCTGATGATTTGGCCCAGACACGATGAAGGCAGTCATAATGTCTTTTTTGTATAGTTTTTGAAAAGACAAATCCAAGCTAGTTTCACCTGAATCAAACATTTGGAACTTGTTTGTGCACTTATCTCCGCCAACAGCTTCAAAGATTAAACAAAAGGAATCGGTATCATCAGGTATTGTCAGGCAAAGGACCTCACGCCCTTCATTATCTGGCAAAACTTCGCTTTTGAACACGGTTCCCTCAAATCGTACAAGGAGCCTTTTTAGTTGTACAAATTTTTGCTGCTTTTTATGCTTCAACCAAAAAAGGACATCTTCTTGCCCTTTGGGCTTAAAACTCCAAGTATATTTCTCTTCATGTTCTGTTTCTGTCCTAATCAAGTCAATTAACCTATCGTGAATCTGGATTTTCCGAAGCGTAATATAAAAATTCCCAATCGGTATATCTAAGTCCATAGAAATTTCTGCGAAATTCGTACAAGTATCTTCCATAAAGCCATTTCGTGTTCTGCTAAAAGCATCCTCTAGAAGGGATAGTGTGTCAATTCGCTCCGCTTCGGGATGTGCCATATCAAATAAGTACACTAAATCTTCAATTTCTCCTGTGTTCTTCAGCTGTACCAGCCTGCCTAACACCTGATGGAAACAAAGAAGGACAATGATGCCTCCTAAGGTAATAGAGTGAATCAACACGCCTTCGTTAACCGACGGCGTCAACCCCATAAACAAGGACCAGGAAACCACAACAAAAAGGATGCTGGCCCTACTAAGGTTGGTCACATCCTTCACGAAATTTTCGGAACTGTAAAAGACGTTTCCATACATATACAAGAGCTTCCTCAGGGCTTTTCTGTTCGATAATTCCTGTAATTTTAATTCAAGCATTTCCCAATAAAGTTCACGACATTTCTCAATTTTGTGCTGGCTACTGAGTGATACAAAAATTGCAATCAATCCCATTAGGGAAATGATTGCCCCAGTCACGCCAAATAAGACTGTCAACAATACCCCAGACGTATCGTTATCTAGATTCAAGAATCTTTCTGGTAAAAATAAACGTGCAAAGAAAAGGAACAAGATGCATACGGCGAGCCAACTCCATTGGACCAAACCCAACGGCCACTTCACTCGCTGCACCTCAAGGATATTTCGAAGGGTATCTCCCTCAGAATAAGACTGGTTTTCATCAGAATTACTCCGATGAGTTTGCTGACCTTCATCATGATATTTCTTTCTTTATATTCCATGCGAAACCACCTATGTTTAATATATGCTATGGTTAATTTTACTATATAATTAGAAGAAATGGGACCTTTTCATCAAGCTGAGCTTTTCTATCACATTTACAATTACAGGGTATTTTCCATTGAGGTCAATATTAAGGGTCATTTCAGGACAACGCCAACTCACAGCTCCCATATCCCCGCCATGGGAATTGCTGCATTTCTATTCGTAGGAACCATTTTTCACAAAAAGCACACATTTTTTATGATTTTAATTCAAAGCGTTTCTTTGCCCTTATGAGTGTGCTTTTACTAATGCCGGTTATATCCTCAACCTGTTTATATGAGTTTGTTTCTAGCAGTTTCAAAGCATGTTCAATTTGTTTTTTACCGTACTTTTTGGGTCTACCTTCTCTAAAATCCTCGCGTTGTTTCGCTATAGCCTTCCCTTCCTGTGTTCGCTCCACGATCATATCTCTTTCAAACTCCGCAAACCCACTCATAATGGTTAATATCAGTTTTCCCGTTGGAGTATTCTCGACCAATCCCATATTCAAAACATGTACTTTTACACCCTGTTCAAACAGATTCCTAATGATTTGGATAGCGTCCACGGCCGAACGGGCAAAGCGATCAAGTTTTGTTACAACCAGCGTATCTCCATTTTTTAAAAGGGAAAGCAATTCTTGGAACTGCGGCCGCTCTCTCTTGGTCCCGGTGAACTTTTCTGAAAAAATTTTGTCGCACCGTTCATGTTCTAATGATTGAATCTGTGCATCTAAGTCTTGCCCGATAGTAGAAACCCTGGCATACCCATACTTCATAAAATCACCCTCTTTCCTTGCTTTACTTTTGAATATAAGTTATGACACCTGTTGATACCTTAATTTTATTACTTCCATTTTTCGGTGTCAATACTTTTAAGTTATGACACCATTTCTGTAAACGAAATAAAAAAAGCCGAATCCATGTAGCTTGGACTCGACGTTAATTATCTTTTTATTCAACTATAGCACTTGTTAGCTTAATAAGATTTCACTATTACTTGTTTAAAATAAACCTTCAAGGTGGACCGCAACACTGGTCCCCTAGGTAAAATAAAAAGAGCCCTGGGAAGGACTCTTTACTCTTATAATATTGGACTGTTGAATAATGCATCATCTTTCATCCTTTGAAACACTCCACTGAGTCCTGAGAAAATATTATCAGCACCAAAGTTATAATCAGTTAAAACCTTATACAATGTCCTAGCCTCGTTAATCGGTAAATGAAACTTATATAGAAGTATGCTATATGAGGAATCTGAGTTCTTTAATCCAATCCCATTACTATTCACATAATTACTTATTAAATCATCCAAAGGTGTCCTATCAACAGGTTCATTAAGTTCATTAAAACCATCGAAAGATTCTGGAAATGCTACCATATTCTTATATGTCCAGCAACTTAAGACACCTTTCTGAGCTAATAAATTGGGATTTCTATGGTATGTTGGTTTTATTATACGAAGTGGAATCCTAGAAACTGTTTCTCTTAGAAACTCAAGATGCCTAAAATTTAAAGCCCAAAGAACCATGTAGTCATCCTCATTGTTTCCATTCTTTAGCGCACCGGAAGCCGCAAAATATAAAGAAACCATATGACTAATACTCCAGTCGATTAGTCTAGTAGGAACGCCATAATGTTGAGCAAGAGCTGCTAATTCTAATAATTCTTCTGGTATCCAAACATTACTTAATGTGCTTTTTCTTACAAAAGGAAAGACATTTAGTACTTCTTTTCTCATAAAAGGTATGTCTGGTACATTTATACCCTTATGGTCTGCCATTTCGAAAAACTTTTTCAAAAGTCTAAATTCAGCATACTGTTGTTCATGTTCTGTCTCCAAGTTACTTACACTCAGATCACTAAGTGAAAATAGCCATTTTTTATTCTGTTCTCTTAAAGCACTTGGAAGCAACTTGTAATGGGAGCTTGATTCACCTCTAAACACAAAATCCCGTAGAACATACTTATACTTCCCAAAGGGAGAAAGTTCATCAAATAATTCCTTAACATTATTAAAATGAACTTCTTTAATAAAATCAGATGTCTCCATATTGTTATCTCCTTTTTTTCATATAACCAATAATTCAACATCTGATATTAAATTCCTTTTGTCTAGCATAAGACCTTCTTATGTTAGATAATTATCTTTTTGCCAAACAAAAATGCCCCCAATTTTGGCAGCTTAATCTTAAATTAAAGCACCCGTTACTTTAAGTGCAATTCTTCACAATTTTTTTTAGAAACGAAAAAGCTGCCACTACAGCCCTTTTTTTTAACATAAATGCCCTTGGTTTAATAAAAAAAATCCCTAAACCAAAAAAGGATGATTAATCGGGACCAGCTGATAAAAATGAGCAGGAATCAACTCTTTTTTGTCATAAATTACCTGTTTAAGAACTAAAAATAAAAGGTATGATTAATTTTTTTAACAGGAGGAAGTTAAATGTCTTTACAGAAGTTTGTAGATGCATTACCTTTACCACCAATCTTAAAACCAAAAGATAAATCAGATGGGATTCCATTCTTTGAAGTAACCATGAGAGAAGTAATGCAGAAATTACATCGCGATTTGCCGCCAACTACCGTTTGGGGTTATAACGGTATGTATCCTGGTCCTACATTCGAAGTAAGAAGAAATGAGCCTATTTTAGTCAAGTGGAAAAATGAATTGCCCTTTGAACACCTGCTGCCCGTGGATCGAACACTTCATGGTGCAGAACCAGATAAACCTTCTGTAAGGACGGTTGTACATTTACATGAAGGTCGGGTTAGACCGGAAAATGATGGATATCCTGAGGCATGGTTTACGCGAGATTTTGAAAATGTTGGGCCGAAATTCGCCCATGAAGTCTATTTTTATCCAAACTGTCAACGCCCTGCAACACTATGGTATCATGATCACGCCCTTGGAATCACTCGTTTGAACGTTTATGCTGGGCTTGCAGGATTTTATATCCTCAGAGATGATGAAGAGGAAGAATTGGACCTTCCAAGTGGAAAATTTGAAATTCCGCTGGTCATCCAAGATCGTTCGTTCTATCCTAATGGTGAATTGTTCTATCCAACCCAGCCAGGCCATGAGCCTCCCCCAGCACCACAGCCGCCTCCACCAATAGATCCAACATTACCAAATCCATCAGTCGTTCCTGAGTTTTTTGGCAACACCATCTTAGTCAATGGAAAAGTATGGCCCTTCCTTGAGGTTGAGCCAAGGAAATACCGGTTCCGCATCCTTAATGGCTCCAATGCTCGCTTTTACCGTATTAGTCTTAGTTCTCCTGGTCCAAAATTTACCTTAATTGGCACGGAAGGAGGACTATTGGAAAGAAAGATAGAAAATGTATCCCAAATTACCCTTGCACCCGCGGAACGGGTCGATGTGGTTATCGATTTTTCAACCCATAACGGTCAAAGTATTATTTTAACAAATGACGCACCAGCACCATTCCCTGGTGGCGATCCACCATCACCGGACCTTACGCAGATTATGGAATTTCGTGTCAAACAAAAACTCTCTAAACCTGACAAAAGTAAAATTCCAGAAAAGCTAAGTTGCCTAGAGAGACTTAATCCTGCTGATGCTATAACGGTACGAAAAAATGTCTTAGTGGAAACTACAGATGAGTTCGGGCGTTTAAAACTTCTATTAAATAATCTGGATTGGGATCAATTGCCTATAACAGAAACACCATATAATGGGACTATAGAGATTTGGGAACTTTTCAATACTACACCGGATACTCATCCCATTCACTTGCACCTTGTTACTTTTCAAATATTGAGTCGTGCTACGTTCTCCGGTGATCCAAATGATAATCCTGTCATTGGGCCGCCACTGCCACTCGATCCAAGTGAAATGGGTTGGAAAGATACCGTTCGTGCCAATCCTGGGGAGGTTACCCGCATTATTGCACGGTTTGGGCCATTTACAGGAATCTATCCATGGCATTGTCATATCCTTGAACATGAAGACCACGATATGATGCGACCGTACGAAGTACTCCAAAATCATAATTTTGACCCATGCATTCCGATTCCAGGCGTGTGTCCGGATGACTCGTTTGCTCAATGTTGTAATGAAGACCATGATGAGTCAAGTTCCCATGACCATCACCATCCTCATCATCGCCACCCTTAAAAATAAAGGTAATAGTAATGAAAAAAAGACTAGCTTTTGATATTATCCCCTTTAAGTAGATAGTGTAAAAAGCCCATGAAGTTAACTTGGGTGTTACACTACTATTTGGAGGGGATTTTTCTATGGCTATAAAGGGACAACCTTCAGGATTTAACCCAACCTAATATACCTCTACTAAAATCTCACCTGGACTGGGTTTTGGTGTTTCCACTTCTTCAATCTTCATTGCTTTCCATTGACCTTTTCCACGCAATAGCAATGCTTTCATTTCTCCCATCCTTTTAATGTAATCTTAATAAGTTTTGGAACAAAGTTTATAATATATACTGTGTCTGAAGGAAACAAGAAATATGATTTAGTTGACCTTAAGGTAATTTCGTGTTAATTTGTATATGCAAATGAAAAAAAGGATTGATTACATGAATGAAGAAGAACAGGTATTAATACATTGTCTTTACTTTACAGCTAGTCGGTTTGCTCGAAACATAACAAAATTAACCGAAAAGACATTTGATTTTGGTGACCTTGCTCCTTCATATCTTTACATGATAATGATTGTGAAGTTCCATCCGGAAATCACACAGAAGGAACTATGTCATAAGTTATCTATTGCACCTTCCACAAGTACGAGGTTTATTGATAAACTTGAAAAATTTAACCTGGTCACCAGAAAAATGGATGGAAAACAAACACTGATTTCTTTAACTGAAGAAGGAGAAAAGGTGTACCTGCAGTTTCGGGTTTCTTTAAAAGAATTGTTTAACAGCTATTCCGAAATCTTAGGAAGCGAGTTCAGTAAAGATTTAAGTAAAACTCTTCATGAAGCGAGCAATAAGTTAGAAAGAGAACTGTAATTTTTTTTACCCATTCATTTGTATATACAAATATTTAGGAGGCTTAATTATGACTGAAAAAATATTGCTAATTGTCGGTGCTGGACCAGGAATTAGCTTAAATACAGCAAGGAAATTCGGAAAAGAAGGCTTTAATGTTGCCTTGATTTCCCGCAATATGGAGTCATTACAGAAATATGAAAATGAACTTAAAAATGATGGGATTGCAGCAAAAGGATTTCCAGGGAATGTCTCTTCAGTAGAATCTTTGAAAACAGCCATTGATGCGGTAATTAAAACTTATGGAAAAATTGATGTACTCTTATACAATGCTGCTGCAGGAAGACCAGGCAAACCAACAACATTAAGCGTGGATCAATTAGTGGAAGATTTTAAAATCAGTGTAGCTGGAGCTCTTACCAGTGTAAAAGAAGTGATTCCCCATATGGAAAATGGAACCATTTTATTAACGGGCGGAGGATTAGCTCTTCACCCCTATGCTGACTATGCTTCATTAGCGATTGGAAAAGCAGGTATTCGCAATTTAGCATACAGCTTGCACCAAGAATTGAGCCCTAAAGGAATTTATGTTGGAACATTAACGATTAAAGGCTTTGTACAAGAAGGAACCTATTTCTCATCTGAAAATATTGCGAACACATTTTATAGCATGTACGAAAATCAAACTGAAACAGAAATTATGTATGAAGAAAAGTAAAATTTTTTTGCAACATAATTTGTATGTACAAATGTAAAAATTCCATTAATGAACACAATATGTGTAATCCAAACTAGAAAAGAAAAATGACAAAAGGAGACTTACTAATGAAAACTCTTGTAATTATCACACACCCTAATTTGGAACAATCTCGAATTAACCGCACTTGGATGCAGGAATTGAAAAAACACGAAGAAATAACGATTCATACTCTTTATCAAGCGTATCCAGACGGGAAAATAAACGTAGCACACGAACAAAGCCTATTAGAATCACATGACCGTATTATTCTTCAATTTCCTTTTTACTGGTACAGCACGCCTTCTTTGTTAAAACAATGGCAGGATGAAGTGCTCTCCTACGGCTGGGCATATGGCGAAGGCGGTGACAAGCTACACGGTAAAGAACTAGGTCTTGCGATTTCAACCTTTGGACCAGAAGATTCCTACCAGCCTACTGGCTATAATCATTTTACCATGGAGACTTTAACAACTCCTTTACAACAAACAAGCAACCTCATAGGTACCCGTTTTATGCCGTTATTTGTGCTGAATGGTGTTATGCATGTCACAGATGAACAACTTGAAGAAAATGCAAAAGCATATGTAAATCATGTTCTTCAGCCATCCTTAATTGAAGCTTAATTAACATATTTAAATAAAGGTATTTCTTTCACTGAAATACCTTTTAATGATTTTTGTTTAAGTGTACAAACAATTGAAAGGTGATCTAAATGAAAACATTAGTTATTGTAGCCCATCCAAACTTGGAACAATCGAAGGTAAATAGAACGTGGATGAACCGTCTTCAACAAGAGGAAAATGTTACGGTCCATAATTTATGTGCAAATTACTCAACAGTTGAGATTGATGTGGAAAAAGAACAGCAACTTCTATTGGAGCATGATCGTATCGTATTTCAATTCCCATTCTACTGGTACAGTTCACCCGCTTTGTTAAAACAATGGCANNCTTATCAAGCTGGCGGATACAATCACTTCAGCATAAGCGAGTTAACCAAACCATTTCAGGCAACAGCCAACTTGACCGGCATGCGGTTCTTGCCCACTTTTACGAAACAGGGAGTGCGCTTCTTAACGAACGAACAAGTCCTCGAAAGTGCTGAAGAGCTGGTATGTCATCTGAAAAATAACTATTAGAAAAGAGGTCTTGTAATGAATTATAAATTGTTAGGAAGAAGCGGCTTACGAGTATCTGAATTAGCTTTAGGTACAATGACGTTTGGGGAAGACTGGGGATTTGGCGCTTCTAAGGAAGAAAGCAAAAAAATCTTCAATGCTTTCGTTGAAGCTGGTGGGAATTTTATTGATACGGCTGTCAATTATACCAATGGAACAAGTGAAAAATATGTTGGGGAATTTATTCGTGAAAAGCGTGAACAGTTTGTCGTTGCGACTAAATATACACTGAACACTCGTCCAAACGATCCAAATGGCGGCGGTAACCATCGAAAAAATCTCGTTCAATCCGTTGAAAAGAGCTTAAAACAGCTTCAGACCGATTATATTGATTTACTTTGGCTTCATGCTTGGGATTTTATGACACCGGTCGAAGAAGTGATGCGTGCACTTGACGATTTAGTTCGTTCCGGAAAAATTCTTTATGTAGGAGTCTCGGATACACCTGCTTGGATTGTTTCACAAGCTAATATGCTGTCTACACTTCGTGGTTGGACTCCGTTTATCGGCTTGCAAGTGGAGTACAATTTGTTGCAGCGAACTCCAGAAAGAGATTTATTACCAATGGCACGCGCTTTAGATATTGGGGTTACTGCATGGGCACCAATGGCTGGCGGTGCACTAACGGGAAAATACAGTAATCCTTCATCTGAAAAAGGGAGATTATCTCCTCAAAGTGCACGCTTAAATGAACGCAACCGGGCTATTGCTGCAGTTGTGGAAGAAATCGCAAAAGAACTAGCAGTTCTCCCTGCCCAAGTTGCAATAAACTGGGTCCGTCAACAAGCTGGTACCGTCATTCCGCTAATTGGTGCAAAACGAGAAGAACAAATGAAAGACAATCTTGGAAGTTTGGCATTCTGTCTTTCAGAAACACATCTTACCCAATTAAATGAAGCTAGCAAAATTGACCTGGGATTCCCACATGATTTTCTTGCATCTGAATCTGTTTTAAATGCCATCCATGGAAAAACGTTTGAAAAGATTGAAAAAAAATAATATTGAATTGCTTGGAGAAGGGGAGAAATCGATGAAGGGGAAAATTTGTTTAATTACTGGTGGCAACTCAGGGATTGGTAAAGCTATAGCCATAGAATTAGCTAAAAAAGGAGCAACAATTGTTTTATTATGCAGAAATGAGGAACGTGGCAAAAAAGCGATTCAAGATATTATTGAAGAAACAGGTAATATCCATGCAGATCTCATTATTGCTGATTTATCATCTCAGCGTTCAGTCAAACAAGCAGCTGATCAATTTAAGAAAAAGTATAACAAGTTAGATGTTTTAATCAATAATGCTGCAGTCTTTTTAGCAAAACGTTCTGAAACTGAAGATGGAATTGAAACCACGTTTGCCACAAACTATTTATCTCATTTTATCCTTTCCCACCTCTTACTGGAGTCGCTTGCAGCAAGTGGTGAAGGAAGAATTATTAATGTAGCCTCCAAGCACAACGGAATTAAAATGAACTTTGATGACCTTATGACCAAACAAAATTATGCTTTTTTCAGAGCAGTAGGTCCTACTAAATTAGGTTTAATTTTATTTACTAAAGAATTTTCAAAGAGGCTTGATGGAAAGTGTGTTACCGTTAACAGCCTGCATCCAGGAATTATCCGCTCTAATCTTATGCATGACATGCCTTGGATCCTACGGACGATATTCAAAACGTTCTCAACTAATCCGAAAAAAGGTGCGCTTACACCAGTCTATCTTGCTTCCTCCCCTGATGTTTTTGGCGTTAGCGGTAAATTCTTTGTTAACTGCAAAGAAACAGAAACTACTGAAGCTGCAAATGACCATGATTCTGCTCGGAAATTATGGGATACCAGTATGAGCTTAATCAAGCCTGGAATCCTCTTTTAGGGGCACCAAGTTTTTTGGGATATGCACTTGCTTCCCGACCCATAGCAATGACAGGATGATTATCAACATAAGCTGTTTGTGACTGCTGATATTGCGACCATAAAGTCAAGTTACCACCTATCGTATAAATTATTATCGTAGCAGGAAAATATCATTAATTTGGGCTTGTTTAAATAAGAATATTGTTACTGATAAAAAGGATTTTATCGTTTCCCTTTTAAAAACACCTTGACCCCAACTTAGGTTTAGGTTGTATATTTTTAATTGTATCTAATCAATAAAATATTGGAGGAAATAAAATATGACAAAATTCGCTTTTGTAACAGGCGCAAATAAAGGTATTGGATATGAGATTGTCCGTCAATTAGCAGAAAAAAATTATCACGTATTTTTAGGAGCCCGCAATGAAGAACTCGAACAAAAAGCTGTACAATCTTTAGGCTTTTCGAATGTTTCATTTGTTCAAGTTGATATTTCAGACACACAATCAATTCAAAACTCAAAAAATAAAATCCTTGAAGTTACGGATCACCTAGATTTGTTAATAAACAACGCAGGGATTGCACTCGATTTCAATATTTTGCCTAGTGAATTAAAATTAGAAACCCTGCGTCAAGAATTTGATGTTAACTTCTTTGGCACATTTCAAATGATCCAAACCTTTTTACCACTAGTAAAAAAATCTCAGGGTGGGAAAATTGTAAACGTCACTACCGATATGGCTTCACAAACGATGTTTGACAATGGTGATGCTGGACATCTTAATATATTAGGCTATAATTCATCAAAAACCGCTGTAAATTCTTTAACATTAGCCTTTGGTAAAGAATTTGGTACAAACGGTCCTGAAATTATAGGAGTTACACCTGGTTTTACCACTACCGACCTTAATGGCAATGCTCCAGGAGGCAAAACACCTGCGGATGGTGCACAAATCATTGTTAAATACGCCTTAAGCGAAACAAATTATAATGGTAAAATCCTTAATAAAAATGGGATTATTCCTTGGTAAACACCATAAGGGAAATCATATGAATTATACGATCGGACAAGTTGCAAAAATCAATCATTTATCCATTTCTCAATTACGCTACTATGATAATCAAGGACTGTTCCCCTTTCTCAAAAGAACTGAAAAAGGGGACCGAGTTTTTAACGAAGATGCACTTAAATTTCTGGAAATCATTTTATGTTTAAAAAATACCGGAATGCCAATCAAGGACATTAAACAGTTTGTAGATTGGTCAATGGATGGGAATGATACCATCCCTCAACGACTAGAAATGATGAAACAACAAGAAATCAATGTTCTACAACAAATTCGTGATACCGAAGAAAATTTAATAAAAATTCAACAGAAAATTGCAAGACTTGAACAAGAGATGAAAGAAAATCATTAATAAATTGTATAAAGTGGAAAGACCAACGTACATACGTCTGGTCTTTTTTTGTGAATATCTCGTATAAATCAGTGATAGGCATTCTATAGCATATCTTATATTAAAAAAGCTGCACTATGGCAGCTAGTTCTTCAATATTGCCTCCTTAAGTAAAAAAAGATATATTCTGGTCTTATTCCACCTCTAAAGCATGTGCTTTAGTTACATGAACTGTACCAAATGGATGCTGTGGAGGAGCATATATAGAATAAAGTTTTAAAGGGATATTACCTGTATTGGTTACATTATGCCAGGTTCCGGCGGGTATCATAATGGCAAAATTATCATAAACATTTCGTACAAAGTTTAAATTATCTTTTCTGTTGCCCATTTGAACAATCCCTTGACCTTGTTCAATCCGTAAGAATTGGTCAACGTTAGGGTGAATTTCTAAACCAATGTCTTCCCC
>NZ_JBALOS010000215.1:268-2609 GCF_036962765.1 Neobacillus drentensis | reverse complement strand
CAACTTTAAGACTCATCAATGTAACTTGCAAATGATTTCCTGTCCATAAAGCGGTACGATAGGTATTGTTTTGCTTCGCAGCCTCATTAATATTGACTACCAATGGTTTCCGTCCATAATCTTTTACCTTATTTCTTCTATATGGTGAATGAAAAAAATTCAATATGTTAGCATCATCATTAATATTCCAGTTATAAGGTTGTCTTACATAGTTATACATTGGGGCATTAGCATAATAAACATTTTGTTGATATGGGTTTGGGTACATCCAATCGATATAGTACATATTATTCAATCCCTTCACAGATTTATACAAATTATCGTATGCACTATTTTAAGGGAATGTACTTATGTGTAGGGGCACTTATCATAGTAATCGAAGTTAGCCCAAAAAAGTTGATCAATTTAATGGAACTATTTGATCACAAGATAAAGACCATCTTCAACTAACCTCCCGTTAGCACAATAAAAAGCCGCCTACAATAACAGCTCCGATCTTCAACTCTCGCACCCGTTAGTGCATCAAGCACTATTTCTTCTCATGCATATAATCTTCGAACTGTGTAGCAATAAGTTATGTACTTTTAGAATATTGTTGTTCAACTAAATGACTGTCGTATATTAACTAAAATAAAAAAGTATATAACGTTTATTACCAGAAAACACTAATGACATTAACAGACATAAAGGGTGAGAATTGTATGCTTAACAAAATTATACTATGGACGTTACTTATTGCTCCATGGTTTACATTATTTTTATTAAAAAAAGAAGATATAAAACGCTTTATGCCCTCAGCAATTTTCGCCTCCTATTTAATGATTATTTATAACGTGATTGCAAATAATCAAAAGCATTGGGTAATTAATGAGACGCTTATACCTTGGTTGAAACCCTTATTTGTTTCAGGGGTGTTTGGAGCTTTTCCGGTAATAACTTTATGGATTTTTTATTTTACTTACAGAAAATTTTGGATATATCTTGTTACTAACATCTTATTGGATTTCATGTTTGCTATTTTCCCCATTCATTATTTGTTTCAAGATATTTTAGGGATTTACAAACTGGTTAATATTTCTTCGTGGGAACGATTTATTCTTTTCGTTGCTCTATCTGTTATTATTTATGGCTTCTACAAATGGCAAGAGATGATTTTTAAGCCCGAATTGAAAGAAAGAGGACGAACATACTAATTTGCTCTATGTCACGGAAGGATTATCGATAATACAGTAACCACATGTACAATAATTTTTCTCCTGGATTCACCAAAATCCGCCTCCTTTAGACATGGTAATTTTAACTAAAGGATGTCCATCTTTAGAAGAATTACTGCACAGTATTAGTCAAATACGACATAAAAACATCTATATTTCTATCCTGTTCTTCAGCTAACCTGCCCCGTTAGTGGAACAAGAAAAGGCTCTACTCCTTATTGAAGTAATGCACCCGTTAGTTGAATAAGATTCACTTTTCTTTTGTTAATTGTCTGCTAAAAAGTCTATATTATTTTTGATAGTATAAAGAAAAACATTATTAGTTAATGATTCTCAACCTCTTTTATTCATTACAAGCATTAGTTGGTTCGTCACCTACTACTTTGGCAATTGTGTTCGAAATTCCCTGTGCCTCTAAACACTTTTTATATTTTGCTTCATCAGATAATTCAATTTTATAGTACATACCTGCTATACCTACTGTAATTACGACCGCTACTACTGCTGATAATATTTTCTTCACATCGATCTCTCCTTTATATGTAGAAATTACTTCCAAAAAAAGCATAACAAAGATTTATTAAGCCGTAAATACAGTGATAGTCTAATAAAATATAAGACCTTAGCCGTAGCTCCCTCGCTATTATTAGATATGTTCCATCTTCTAATTCCACACTATACTATTTTTAGTAACCTGCCCCGTTAGTGGAACAAACAAAAAAAGCCGCCGAAGCAGCTAGTAATGCTCAATGATAGCACCCATTAGTTTTATAAAATTTTTAAAAGTTAACTTCTCTTATCAATTACCATTTTGCTTATATTTGCTAACTGCTTTTATTTCTAGCTTGCATATCCATTTATAAAATCCTAATAAGATCAATAGAAGTATCGGGTCTACGATAGTCGAGTGCCCAAGCGTCCACCATCCATTATGAAAGTATCCCCAAGGATTCGGTAATTTAGCTATTGCTTCGTAAATTACAATTGCTAATACAAAAGTTACAAAGTACGCAAATTGTTTAGTAAATTTCTTTCCAAAAGGAAACCAATTTATAAAAATTATATTAACTGGTGGGACTAATAGTATATGTGGAATAATTCCTTTCCAATCAATGGCTTTAGTAAAA
>NZ_JBALOS010000215.1:0-227 GCF_036962765.1 Neobacillus drentensis | reverse complement strand
GTGATATTTATAATCAATAATGACATCAAATATTATCTGAAACGCAACGGTAAATGTCCAAATTTGTATAATTTGATTACCTGTTAGTTTCTTATTTGTCTTAAAGGCGATAAAGTTATAAACGATAATTGCTAAAATAAGTCCTATCACGTAATCACCTCTATTATATAGAATTACCATTTTTTAGAGGGATACACTTATTATTCGGTAAATACAAGATTCAACGT
>NZ_JBALOS010000214.1:0-10185 GCF_036962765.1 Neobacillus drentensis | reverse complement strand
TAAGTAATTACTTTTATTCCCTTTTTATATGTATTGGGATTGGCTGGGAATTGTGCTGTATGAATAGGACATAACTTTAAAAAATGATAGAATAGGTTTTATATTAATCATTTAGGAGTAATCATCAACGTGCAAATTAGAATGGAAAAGACGGTATCGGTTAATCAGAGGATCAAAACCCTATTGCCTTGGGTGTTGGTATTCCTTTGGATGTTTCTCATATTTAACATGTCTTCTCAACCAGCTACCCAGTCTAACTCGCTTAGTTTGGGAGTTACTGAGAAAGTGATCGAAACAGTGAACAAATTCAAGCCAGGCGCGGATTTGAACATTGAGACAGTCAATCACATCGTAAGAAAAAATGCTCATTTCTTTGCCTACTTGGTACTTGCTGTACTAACGCTTAACGCACTGCGGAAAGGTGAAAAGTTAAGTTGGGGGAAATCGTTACTAGCTTTGGGAATTTGCGTCCTGTATGCAGCGTCGGATGAAATTCATCAAATATTTGTTCCGGGCAGGGGACCGCAGGTTAAGGATGTATTCATCGATAGCTCGGGGGCTCTTTTGGGAATCGCAATTTTTATGGTAGTAAATAAAATTTTGAATCGGAATTCATAGGTCTGTGTTTGTGGCTGCCAATCACACTGAGATTCTTTAATAGAAGAAACCAAGGGATCCCCTTGGTTTTTTTGTATCTTTTTAAGATATTTACTTTTCTTTAAAAAAGTCTACATTTTTTTGTTTTTCGTCATCTGTTCCCCAAAGTATTTCTTTATCCGCTTGTTGCAGCTTCGGTATATGCTTTGAACAATGAATATAGGCCTCTTCAACTTCGATGAGCACCCACCGTTCTGCTTTGTTTCCTTCTTTTTCATGTATGTCCATCAAGATATTCTCTGACAAGTCTAACGAGAGTAATTGACTGTTTTCAATAATGGAAGCTTTGCCATTTACATGCAGTCCAATGCAATGCTCAAAAAAATCGATAAACATTAGGCCAATTTGTGGGTTTTCTAAGATGTTTCCTAGACTGGCCATCACACCATTTCCCTTATATTCCGGATATGTTATAGTTTTTTCATCAATAATTCTCACGAAACCTGGTAATCCTGCCCGGAATGAGGAATCACAGCTGCCCTTAGAATCAGCAGTTGAAATAAACATCATACTTTGCTCAGAGATAAATTTCGTCATCATACCATTTAGATGATCGAGCATTTGCTTATTATAAAAAGCAGCAGCCTTCTTTGTTGTGCCATATCGCTCCTGCAGGATGCACTCTCCATTTTCTGCTGCCATTGTTTCCAATCCCTTCACCGTTTTAATCACCACATCATTTTACCACACGGTGCCTGGCACCGCTCGAAATTTGTCGATTAAGAAAGTTCTCCAATCATTAGGAATTTTCTGTTATGATAATTTCAAATTTGGAAGGAAGTGTAGTAGATTTGAAGAAGCATTACGATGTTGTGATTGTTGGCGCAGGGTCTATGGGTATGGCTGCAGGATATTACCTATCAAAACTTGGAATAAGGTCGTTATTAATCGATGCAAATGATCCTCCTCATAACTTTGGAAGTCATCATGGAGATACTCGAATCATTCGTCATGCCTATGGAGAGGGAAAGCAATATGTTCCTCTTGCACTCGGAGCTCAAGAATTATGGAGGGAATTAGAGCGGGAATCCGGAATGAAGCTTTTTTCCCCTACAGGTGTTTTGTGTGTCGGTGAGGAAGGTTCCCCTTTTATCGAAGAAGTAATCAAGAGCGCCAAAGAATTTTCTTTACCGCAGGAAATACTATCTAGCGGGGATATAAATGCCCGTTGGCCTGGTTTCTCTCTGCCAGATGGATTAGTAGGATGCTTAGAAAAAAACTCAGGAGTGCTATTTAGCGAGGAATGTCTTCGGGCATATCGCCGGCTTGGGTTAGCGAATGGGATGACCTTGGTGCCGAATACAAAAGTGGAGAAAATAGAGAAGTTTGCTAAAGGTGCCATTGTACATACAAAGCATGAACAATATTCTGCTGATTATGTTGTTGTGTGTTCAGGAGCCTGGTCAGGAAAAATCCTTGAGGGAACAGGAATAGACATTCCTCTTCAGCCGACACGCAAAACAGTCTCATGGTTTGAATGTGATGAACGTCTATATGATTCCTCTTGTTTTCCTGCTTTCAGCATCGACTTAGGAAATGAACATTATTATGGCTTTCCAAGCATGAGTGGAAGTGGTGTAAAGGTTGGAAGGCATGATGGGGGAGAAAAGGTCGATCCGGATCATTTTAATCGGGAATACGGTGTGGGTTCCTCGGATGAGGAGGAATGCCGGCGTTTTACAAAGGAGTACCTGCCAAAAGCCAATGGCCGCTTGATCAAAGGGAAATCATGTCTTTATACACTTACGCCTGATGAACATTTTATCATTGACCGTCATCCTGCCTTTTCAAATGTCATGATTGCCGCTGGTTTTTCAGGACATGGCTTTAAGTTTGCAAGTATTATAGGAAAAATTATTTGTGATTTTGTTACGGAAGGTCAAACAAATTATGATATCTCCATGTTTTCGCTTCAGCGATTTACAAATAAATTTAGTAGGAACTAATATTAGTAGAATGGATCAAAAGGGAACCTCTAGTGCGGTTCCCTTTCTTTATTTTTCAGAGAGATACATTTACAATAGCAATATTGTGCTAATAGTTCGAATTATTGTCTAGAGCCTTCTTTTCTTCCAGCTATTATAATTTAGCTAAGTAAAGTGTAAACGCTTAAATTTTTTGAACGGCAAGTTAGTTATTTTTTTTTACATTTCCTTATCTGAAAAATCAAAAAAATACTAAAAGGAGTTGTTTTAATGAGCAATCAAACGTATTTGATGGATGATGCCCCGCTGAATAGATTTCATCTTCGAATTACCGCCCTTACTTTCGGTTCTAATTTTTCAGATGGTTATGCTTTAGGGATTATTGGAATGGCGCTTTCTTTATTAGGACCAGAGATGAAACTAGGGCCAATTTGGGAAGGATTAATTGGAAGCTCCGCGTTAATCGGTCTCTTTTTTGGCAGCCTGTTATTAGGAGGATTGTCTGACCGTATTGGCCGGCAAAAAATTTTCCTAGCCAACTTTCTCATTATAGGGATTGCCTCTGCCTTACAGTTTTTTGTAAATGATCCATGGACCCTTTTCAGTTTGCGTTTATTGATCGGGATTGCCTTAGGCGGAGACTATGCCGTTGGATCGACATTACTAGCTGAGTTTGCCCCTAGAAAGTACAGAGGATTATTGCTCTCTTCTTTAAATGTGCTATGGACAGTCGGTTATGTTGTTTCGAATATTGTAGGGTTTTATTTACAAAAATCTGGCCCGGATGCTTGGCGCTGGATGCTTATGAGTGCCGCCATTCCCGCTTTCATATTATTAATCTTACGTATCGGAACTCCAGAATCACCGCTTTGGCTAATAAAAATGGGGCGTGTGGAAGAGGCCCGCGCCATTGTAAGAAAACATCTTGGACCAAATGCCATCATTGATGAAACGATTAAGACAAGTTCTAAACATGCTTTCCGTATGGTCGATCTTTTCTCTAAACAGCTTTGGAAAAAGACAACATTCGGATCCTTATTCTATGTATGTCAGGTTGTTCCGTACTTCGCCATCTATACCTTCCTTCCGACCATTTTAAGTAAAATGGGATTTGAAGAAACGTTTAGCATTGATATGCAGCTTAACCTATTCCTTCTAGTTGGATCAATTGTTGGGGTTTGGTGTACGGAAAAGCTAACACGAAGGGGATTCACCATTTATACCTTTATCATTCTTACAGCATCCTTGTTTATTTTAAGCGTCTTGCCTAAAGATTCACAAACCATTGCCATTATTGTATTTGCAACCTTCACTTTTGTGATGTCTGCTGCTTCCAACCTTACCTTAATTTATCCTGCTGAACTTTTCCCTACCGAAATTCGCGGAACAGGTGTAGGCGTCACGACAGCTGTCAGCCGGATCGGTTCTGCCATTGGAACATTTCTGCTTCCGGTTAGTGTTAGTGCATGGGGAATGGGTACATCGATGATTGCGATGAGTGTTGTATTATTAATTGGAACGATTGTCTCGATTGCATGGGCACCGGAAACAAAGTATCTGTCCATGAGCGATGTCAATGAGGAAGAACTTAAAACGGGGAACTCTCTCATCATCGATTCCCCGCTTTCTAGTAAAAGAAATTTATCCTAAACGTTATTTTCAGATAAAGAGGTGTGTTAATTGGTCAAGATTGAATATTTACACCCAAGAGATATAAGAGAGGTTATTCTTGGAGATCATGAGCTTTCGATTCATGAGGTGATGGCTGTTGCTCGATATTCAGCAAAAGTTTCCTTTACAGAAACTTATCGCAGCAGAGTAAAAGCATCACGCGGATTAATCGAAAAGTTTTTAGAAGAAGAGCGGGCGATATATGGTGTGACAACTGGATTTGGCAGCAATGTCACTCAAGTCATTTCGAAGGACGATGCAGAAATCCTCCAGCGAAATATTGTTCGGTCCCATGCAGTATCAGTCGGAGAACCGCTTGAAAAGGAAGTGGTCCGAGCGATTCAGCTCATGATTCTGAACCATTTGGGCCATGGATTTTCGGGCATCAGCTTAGGGGTATTAGAACTTATGGCTGGATTGTTAAATCATGATATCTTGCCGTTTGTGCCAGGTGACGGTTCAGTGGCCTATCTTTCTCCTGAAGCACACATCGCTTTAGTATTAATGGGAGAAGGTCAAGCTTGGTATAACGGTGAGCTCCTTTCAGGCAGTGATGCTTTAGAAAAAGCCGGATTAAAGCCAGTTGTATTAGGCTGTAAAGAAGGACTCTCCCTTTTAAATGGTACGACTTCGGTTACTGCGTTTGCCGCTCTCGCTTTATACAATGCGATTCAAGCTGTAAAGACAGCAGATATTTCGGGAGCTATTTCGTTTGAATCGTTAAAGGGAACGATAAAAGCCTTTGACCCGCGGCTTCATTCCTTAAAAAAACACGAGGAACAGGGGAAAACAGCCCTTCATTTATTAAGAATTCTAAGCGACAGTGAAATTGCCCAACATTACAAGGATTATAGATTACAAGATGCACTAAGTCTGCGCTGTATTCCGCAAGTCCATGGTGCTGTTAAAAGGGTATTAAAAAATGCTTTGGAAAACCTGAAGAATGAAATGCAGTCCATAAGTGACAATCCCATCATCTGGCCTGAAGGGGAAGATGGCATTGCCCTCATGGGAGGAAATTTTGATGGCACATACGCTGGAATGGATGCAGATGCCATGTGCATCGCGATGGCGAACTTAGCCAAAATCACTGAACGCAGGATTGACCGGTTAGTGAATTATCATGTAAGTGAATTGCCCGATTTCTTAGTTGCTAATCCCGGTCTGAATAACGGCTATATGATTCCCCAATATACGGCAGCCGGATTATTAAATGAAATCAGAGTTCTTTCTCATCCAGCTACTATTGATAATGTCCCTACAAGTGCGAATCAGGAGGATGTGGTTAGTTTTGCCTATTTTGCTGCCAAGAAGGCCTATCATGTTTCAAAGAAGCTACAATATATTTTAGCCATTGAATTGATGCTTGGTGCGCAGGCTTTAGATTTCTATGAATCATTGAATCCATCATTAGTAACAGGAAAAGTTCGTCAATTTATCCGAGAAAAAGTACCGACTGTCCAAGAGGACCGATTTTTTCATCCTGATATAGAAATCATTTTCCACCACATTCAAGAAGGAGAAATTGTAGCGATAGTCGAAAATTTAATTGGTGAAATAGAATAATAGTTGTTTTAAGCAGGAAGCCACTGTATCTTTAGAGAAAAGCGGCTTCTTTTTCTTTAACTTAAAAGACTGGATAAACGAGGTGGATGAAAATGAAGCAGGATTCAAACAGTGCAGCTTTTTCACATCTTCTACTCTCTGGGACGCTTGTCCATGAAGGGACATTTGTCGAGTTGCAACAAAAGTTTGGGATTTATATTCAGCCGCATTTGGTTATGGTTGTTTCAGTAGATCGTTATCCGGATATAGCAAGCGGGAAATCTTTGGAGTGGAGAAAAAATGTTGGTCAACAGGTAGTGGAAAGAATTGAGGAAACGGTACATATTCCTTTTCTGTGGAATTGGATTGAAGAGGGGGTTCTAGCTCTTCTCTTAGAGCTTGAGGAAAAGGGGTCAGAAACGGAGTTTAATAGAAAAATGGTTGATATGGCAAAAGCCATTCAGCTTTCTGCAACCTCGATTGACCTTTCCGTGTCCATAGGGATTGGCAGATATTATCAAGACCCCTATGCACTCTACCAATCCTTTTTAGAAGCAAGGAAATCGATGTCAGGCCGTTTTTTTCAAGGAAATCAATTAATCTTTCATTGCGAAATGAAACGAAATCAAAAGGAGCCCGTCATCAATCCGTTTAATGAAGAAAAGGCAGAGTTGCTTGCCCTTGTTAAAATTGGGGATGCTGACGGGATTATACATAATTTGAAACGCCTGATGGAAAAATTGGCTGAGGCTTGTCATTTTAATGAGGATATGTTTAAAACAGAAGTAGTGTCCATCGTATTATTAATGTCTAAAAGGGTGATGGAATCGGGCGCCAATGCCACAACCATTCTTTCAAACAATACCCATTTTATTCAAAATCTCTATCATATCATTCGTTATGATAAATTTGTCAATGCGGTTTGTGAATATGCGATGTGGCTTACAGAGCAATCAGAAGACAGTCATTTAAATGAACTAACCCCTTTAATCCAACAAGCTATTGGCTATATTAAAGAAAACTATCTAAAGGATATTTCTCTGAATGAAATAGCACAGTATTGCTGCGTGAGCCGGTATCATTTTAGCCATTTATTTAAAAAAGAAGTTGGTATCAGTTTGATTGACTATTTAAATCGAATGAGAATAGAGCTGTCTTTATCGTATTTAGAAATGACGGATTTATCAATAAGTGAGATTGCATCCAGAATAGGATTCGATGATGCTAATTATTTTAGCCGCATGTTTAAAAAGTATATGCAATTTAGCCCATCAGCTTATAGAGGTGCCTGTCACCGCCCAAAACTTGTCGAAGGTTGAACTAGTTCGATAAACTTTTTCATTCCTTTTGAAATTTGCTCTTCGTTTGCATAGGAATAACTTAACCTGAGCCATGAGGACGGCTGCTTTAATGGGTCGCAGATCTGTCCAGGCACAAAGGAAATCGACTGTTGCAGGCTTTTTGCTAATAATTCTTCTGTTGATATCAGGCTTGGAAGCTGTACCCATAAATTCAAGCCGCCGTTTGGGCTGGTCCATTGCCAATCGGTTGCAGACAGCTCTTCCTCCATGATTTCCTTTCGTATTTGCAGGGCAATTCGAAGTTTTTCGATATGCTGCTGCAGCCTCGGCGATGAATAGTAATGGAGGAAAATCTTTTGATTAAGAAGCGGTGAGCCGTTGTCTGTCAATGATTTTACCACAAGCAGTGATTTCATCACAGCTGCTTGCCCGGTCAACATTACGGCAATCCTCAGCCCGGGTGAGATATATTTGCAAAAGCTCCTGATATAAATCACCATCCCGGAAGTATCATAGGTGTAAATGGGCGGCGTCGGTTCCTGGTCAAAATAGATGTCATGATAGGCGTCATCTTCAATTAAGAGACAGCGATATTGCTCTGCTAATTGGACCAATTCCTTTCTTTGTGCAGCCGGAACCGTGTATCCGGTCGGATTATGGAAGGTTGGATTCAGATAAAAGAGACGCGGCCTGTGTTTTTTCATCATGAGTTCAATCTGCTGTAAATCATAACCGCCAGGATGGATGTCCACGGTTACAATATTGGCTCCTTGTGCTTTAAAAGTATCAATGGCGGCACTGTAGCTTGGTCGTTCCATTAACACGGTGTCTCTTGATTTGATAAAAGCCTGGGCGATAAGATGAATGGCTTGCTGGGACCCGGTGGTAATTAACAGGTCATCTGCCTTCGTAACCGTTTTATATTGACTGTTAAAGTAGTAGGAGAGTGCTTCGCGCAGCTCCTCGTCTCCCTGTACAGTAGAGTAGGTGGAAAGCACTTTGGGATAGAGGTCAAAAACCTTCTTTACATAATCAGAAAGAAAAGTGTTGGGCAAAAGATTGGGATCAATAAGAGCCTGTGAAAAATGATAGGAAACAGGAACCTGATGGATTTCCGATAAGTGATTTTTTTGTACATACGCTGAAATAATGGGGCTATCAAGGTTTTCAAATTGATGGCCATCACTTGATTGAACATAATAGCCGGATTTATCTATGACATAGATTTTCTTTTCCTGTTTAAGGAGCTGATAGGCTTTTAATACCGTTAAGCGGTTAACCTTCATTTCGGCGGCCAAATTTCTGACAGAGGGGAGCTTGTCATTTTCTTTCCATTCGTTCAGCTCCATTCGATGCAGAACATAATCATATACTTGTTTAAACAGGTACTCTTCATTGCTCATTTCTTTCCCTCCCTATTTCCTTGATTTTACCATGGTTAGATGGAATCTGGTCTATTTATTATCATCTGTTCTATCCTTTGCCCTCTATAATAGAGCAAAAGGAGGAATTTGAATGGTAATGATTGGTTATTTGTTCATGTGTTTGATTTTTGGCACCACCTTTCTTGCGATTAAAATAGGGGTAGATACTGGCGTGCCGCCGTTTCTCTCAGCTGGATTACGATTTTTTCTTGCCGGTTTTATTCTATTTTGGATCATGGTTTGGCAAGGAAAAACGAAGGTTGGTTTGGTTTTTCGGAAGGAAATGCTAATTACCGGGATCGGGTTGACGTTTGGTACGTTTGCAACCCTTTATTGGGCAGAACAGTACGTAACGTCAGGGACAGCGGCCGTCTTATCGGCAACCGGTCCGATGCTGATTTTATTGATACAGTCAGTCATTTTGAAGAAGAAGGCGGCTGCGAAATCCTTCATTGGGTGCCTTGTCGGAGTTTTCGGTGTTTTCCTGCTAATTTTACCCAGCTTTGATTTCCAAGAGAATGGTATTTGGCTGGTAGGCTGTTTTTTGATTATTATTGGGGAGGTTTTTTATGCATCGGGAAGTCTGTACGCGAAACAGGTGAGCGGAAAATTTGCTGCGACTTCGCCTATTGCCTTAAATGCGGTCCAAATGATGCATGGGGGAATCCTGTTAATCTTGTTATCCCTTTTCACAGAGGACATTCGGTTTCATTATTTGCTGCGCCCTGAAGCACTTGGCTCTTTTTTTTATTTAGTTGTTTTTGGTTCTATGGCGGGGCATAGTCTCTATTACTGGCTTGTCGCAAAGACAAATCCGGTTTTTCCATCAACCTGGCTCTTTATTTCGCCGATTCTTGCAGTGTCGCTGGGAGCCGTTATGTATCATGAATATCTTTCCTGGCAATCCGGAATAGGGGCCTTGACCATTGTTCTTGGAACGGTTTTAGTTCATTTGGAGACATTAAAAGGATTCAACTGGAAGAGGGTCGTTGGGTAGGTCGCTGTCACAGCACGAAATTGTCTATCGGAGATTTTTATTTCGATATAGGGTAGGCACCGAACTCAATAATCACTAAAAAACACGCTGAGTAAAAAATCAGCGTGTTTTCCA
Organism: Neobacillus drentensis; assembly: GCF_036962765.1. Taxonomy (GTDB): domain Bacteria; phylum Bacillota; class Bacilli; order Bacillales; family Cytobacillaceae; genus Neobacillus; species Neobacillus drentensis_C. Next base: position 551 of record NZ_JBALOS010000214.1, on the reverse strand, counting down.
AATTTTAATGATTAGAGGCCTTTTCAAGACTGACTGGGAGGCAATTTCAGTATCTAACAACATTTTTAAAACCCTCCTAGCACTCGCAAACGCAATGGTTTTGGTTGATTAGTTCCGTTTTAGTCTTCTTAGTAAAAGTCAACTTCCTAACGATTTTTTGCAAAAATGATTCTTTATCAAAGTTAGCAAATTTCCAAGCCTCGTTTGATATTTTCTCCATTTCTTTCTGTTTTTCCCTTACTAACACTTCGAAATGATACATAAACAACTCCTCCTAATTATTATTGTTAATCAAAAAAAATTGATTTATAGGTGAGAAGACTACGCACAAGCACACTGGCAGCAGGGATCAACTAGGGTTGAAACAGCGGCTAAATCTTTCAGGTCATTTTTATCGGATGTATCAGCGTAACGTTTCCAAGCATCGCTTGCATTCCTTTCCGTTTCTTCCTGACGAAATTTCATCATTTGGAATACTCCATATTCATTAAACATCATGATTTCCTCCTATTGATCAAATTATATTGATATATTAATCAAAAAAAATTGAT
>NZ_JBALOS010000213.1:0-2212 GCF_036962765.1 Neobacillus drentensis | reverse complement strand
TGCTTCAATCAGAAAATGGCTTATTGGGTATTGGTCCTTATCCGGTTGAAGGTACAGAAGACCCCGATCTAATAAATGCGGGAAAAGAAACGGTAACTGCTGTACCTGGCGCTTCTTTTTTCGACAGTGCTGAATCATTTGCAATGATTCGCGGCGGTCATATCGATCTTGCTATCTTAGGGGGAATGGAAGTTTCTCAAACAGGAGATTTGGCTAATTGGATGATTCCGGGGAAGATGATCAAAGGAATGGGCGGCGCCATGGACTTAGTAAACGGCGCAAAACGTGTTGTTGTCATTATGGAACATGTGAATAAGCACGGAAAATCAAAGGTAAAAAAAGAGTGTACACTACCCCTTACTGGAAAAGAAGTGGTGCACCGTTTAATTACTGATTTGGCTGTATTTGATTTCACTCCGGAAGGAATGGTTCTCGTGGAAACTCAGGACGGAGTATCGGTTGAGGAAGTTATTGAAAAAACGGAGGCTTCATTTAAAATTGGTGTAAAATTACCTTAAAAAAATAGTCCCATTAAAGAAAAAGGTATAATTCCTTATAATATGAGGAAATTATGCCTTCATTTCTTTATTTGTAGGGGATGGATTATATGAAAGCGTTGTCAATAGAGACTAATAAGACAGGAATAATTCGAGGAGGAAGAAGAATGAATATTTATGTGATCATGAAGCGCACTTTTGATACAGAAGAAAAGATTTCTATTAAAAACGGAAAAGTGTCTGAAGACGGGGCAGAATTCATTATTAATCCTTATGATGAATATGCAGTTGAAGAAGCGATTAAGTTGCGTGAAGAACATGGTGGAGAAGTAACTGTTGTTACAGTTGGCAACGACGAAACGGAAAAACAACTTCGAACTGCTCTGGCCATGGGTGCTGATAAAGCTGTACTTATTAACGATGAGGATGTCGAAGATGGAGATCCATTCACTACAGCAACGATATTAGCTTCTTTCCTTAAAGACAAAGATACAGACATTATTTTAGCAGGAAATGTAACGGTAGATGGCAGTTCCGGACAAGTAGGTCCAAGACTTGCTGAGGAACTTGGAATGACTGTCGTTACAACCATAACAAAGCTAACCGTTGATGGTGATAAAGCAATGATCGAACGGGATGTCGAGGGGGATATCGAAATTGTTGAAGCCCAGCTTCCGCTGCTTGTGACTTGTCAACAAGGTTTAAATGAACCTCGCTATCCGTCTTTACCCGGAATCATGAAGGCCAAGAAAAAGCCTCTCGAGACATTAGATTTAGATGATTTAGACTTAGATGAAGAGGATGTTGAAGCAAAATCTAAAACGATTGAGATTTTCTTGCCATCAGGTAAAGGGGCAGGGAAAATTCTTGTTGGAGATCTGAAACAACAGGCACAAGAACTTATTTCTTTATTAAAAACAGAAGCGAAGGTAATTTAAGGAGGGGAAACAACATGGCGAAAAAAGTTTTGGTTTTTGGTGAGGTACGTGAAGGTGAAATGCGAAATGTATCCTTTGAAGCGATTGCAGCTGCAAAGCAAATTTCAGATGGTGGGGAAGTGGTCGGATTACTGCTTGGTAATGATGCGAACAACCTTGCAAATACAATGATTCAGTTTGGCGCAGACCGTGTTATAATCGCTCAACATAATGATTTAGAGTCCTATACATCAGATGCATATTCACAGGCCATTGTGCAAGTCATACAGGCAGAAAATCCTCAAGGCCTTATATTAGGGCATACTTCTATCGGAAAAGACATTTCACCAAGAATTGCTGCAAAGTTAAAGTCAGGATTAATTTCTGATGCAATCAGTCTAGAAGTAATTGGAGATCAGGTTATATTTACTCGTCCAATATATTCTGGAAAAGCTTTTGAAAAGAAAGTGATTACGGATGGATTGGTTTTTGCAACCATTCGTCCAAATAATATTCCATTACTAGAAAAGGAAGAATCACGTTTTGGAGAAGTCACTTCAGTTAAAGTTGAGATAAAAGATTTACGCACCATAGTTAAAGATGTTGTTCGTAATGCAACAAGCGGGGTGGACCTTTCAGAAGCAAAAATTATTGTTTCTGGAGGACGAGGCGTTAAAAGTAAAGACGGATTTAAGCCCTTGCAAGAGTTGGCAGAATTGTTGGGTGGCGCAGTTGGGGCATCTCGTGGTGCCTGTGATGCGGACTATTGTGATTACTCGCTTCAAATTGGTCAAACAG
>NZ_JBALOS010000212.1:0-13184 GCF_036962765.1 Neobacillus drentensis | reverse complement strand
CATTTACTGGATATTATTTGGAAATCCATTCAACCTTCTCCCGCTTATTACATCTTTTTTGGAACTTACTACATATTTTCAAATTCTTATTACATCCTTCTCGAAACTTACGACATTTACTGGATATTATTTAGAAATACCACTCATACTTAAGATACTTATTCCATAATTTCTACCCGCACCCACAAAAAAAGATAGACGCGCCCAGCGCGTCTATCTCCAACCAATACTTATTTAAAAACCGATTCCTTAAACTGAGCTAATTTTTCTAAGGAAGATTTGTCGACGTCTGCATGGAGGCTGTTTCCGTGTGAGTCCATTGTAACGACCGCCGTGAAGCCCTCTACGCTCAGATGCCACATTGCTTCTGGAATACCAAATTGCATTAGGTCTACACCTTCAACAGATTTGATACAATCTGCATAATACTGTGCAGCACCTCCAATGGCATTTAAGTATACCCCGCCATGCTCTTTCAATGCAGCCAACGTCTTCGGCCCCATACCGCCTTTACCGATGACAGCACGGATGCCAAACTTCTTCATGATATCACCTTGGTAAGGCTCCTCACGAATACTTGTTGTCGGACCAGCCGCTTTAACGTGCCACGCACCCGCCTCATCCTTCAACATTACCGGACCGCAATGATAAATAACTTGTCCATTTAAATCCACAGGCGCTTCATGATCGCTTAAATATTTATGAATCGCATCTCGACCTGTGTACATCATACCGTTAATTTGAACGACATCTCCAACTTTAAGGGAACGAATCTGTTCTTCGGAAATTGGTGCTTGAAGAGTGATTACCTCTTCAGACGTAGCTGCCGTTTCCTTGGCTGCCTCTCCCTCAGCAAAATCAATGAATTCCCCATCTTGGTACATCCATTCATTAATTTCACCTGTCTCAGGGTCCACACTCACACCTAAGCGGCGGAATGCCCAGCAGTTGTAGGCAACTGAAACATAGAAACTTGCAGGAATGCGGTTCATGACACCCACTTTACAGCCTAAAAGGGTTGCTTCACCGCCAAAGCCCATGGTGCCGATTCCTAATTTATTTGCATTTTCCATTACATACTCTTCTAACTTACGAAGGTCTTCATTTGGATTCACATCATCAACAGAACGGAATAACTGTTCTTTGGCCAAATCATACCCGGAGGAGCGATCGCCGCCAATACCGACGCCGATAAAACCAGCGCTGCAGCCTTGTCCTTGAGCTTGATAGACGGAATGCATGACACACTTGCGGATTCCATCAAGGTCACGTCCGGCACGACCTAATCCGTCTAATTCACATGGAAGGCTATATTGAATGTTTTTATTTTCACAACCGCCGCCTTTTAAAATAAGACGAACGTCGATGTAGTCTTTTTCCCATTGGTCAAATTTGATAACTGGCACCCCTGCACCTAGATTATCACCACTATTTTCACCTGTTAACGAATCAACCGAGTTCGGGCGCAACTTGCCTTCTTTCGTCGCCATCACAATCGCATTGCGAATCGCTTCTTTTATTTCTAACTGATTCACACCCACTGGCGTTTTAATTTTAAAGGTTGGTAAACCAGTGTCCTGACAGATGGGTGACACTTGATCGTCCGCCATTTTGATATTGTTTGTGATTGTTGCAAGGCTCATTGCCGCACTTGTTCCAGCGTTTTCAATTTCCTTAGCCCTTTTAACGGCCCGGCGTACGTCCTTAGGAAGTTTTGTTGATGTTTCAACGACCAGCTTGTACATGCTTTCTTGAAATTTAGAAATATTCAATTCCAGTACCCCTCTCCCTATGTTCCCCAGTAATCTTTTTCAATTTTATAATTTTTTGCACGCCTATATTATACTCCTATAACCACTAGAATTAAAGGATTAGCTTGCAACCGCTGCCAGGTTAATCTAGGAAATACGTTTGTAAATTGGATTCACCATCCCACTTTTATAAAAAGGCCCTGTTGATTGAAGCGAAAGAAGCTTCGCTTTCCGCGGGCGGTCCGGGGAGCCTCCTCGGCGCTCTATCGCCTGCGGGGTCTCTCTTCCCAGTCTTCCCTTAGGAGTATTCGCGCCTGGAACGCTGATCAACAGGGTGCCAAAATCAACAATAGGCTTTAACATAGTCTATAAAAAAGAGCCTGTTGGTTAAACAGACTCACTCACTTCACGATTATTAAATTCTCTGCATTTTGATTCCATATCATCTAACATTGAAATTAAGCGGTCAATATCTTCCAGATCCGTATCTTCTGGATCAATCGCATCGAGAACATCAATGAACATGTTTAATCGTTGTTTAAGAAAATTCACTTGTGTATTTTTATCTTCAATCGGACTACCCAAGTTGATTCACTCCTTTCTCTAACGTTTTCATCCTATCGAAAAATTGCTGCTTTGACAATCGATTAGTAGTATTTTGCCCTATTTTTTTAAAATAATGGCTGTGTTAGGCTTGCCTTTTGATTTCCGCTCCAGGCGCGTGCGGTTCGCGGGTGGTCCGGGAGTCTCCTCGTCGTTGCGCTCCTGCGGGGCCTCCCCTGCCCCGTCCTCCNNTTCCGCTCCAATCAACATGGTTAGTAAAATCCACATGACATTTAGCACAGACAAAATAAATAGACCCCTGCAATGAGGAGTCCATTTCAATTCAATATCAGCGTGGCCGTTCAGAGGCTGCGAATCCAAAGGAAACATAATCCTGAACAGGAATCCATGCACCAATCCCTTGAGAAGTTACGTTTTTAATCACGATAAACTTTTTGCTTCCTTTTAACATCAAATAGACTTCGCCGTAGGTTACTTTCCCTTTTTCATTTACACCAGGTGCATATGCATATAGGTAACCCAAGCGGTTCGGTGGAATGTTATAAATATGGTCATTCTTCGTGCCGGCACCAATAATAGTATCGAACGCAAGTGGAAGATGAGTTTTTTCCATCGCCTTTAAAAGCATCATTTTTTTCACGGCTTCCGCATTAGCGATTTTAGCAGTCAGCCCGCCTCTGATAATCTTTTGGGACTCCTGAACATACTTGATTTGATATGGCACCTTGCCGCCACGATTATCGAAATAATTGGTGTTAATTTTTTGGAACTCCCAGTTTGGAGAGGTTTCCGATGATTCGTAATTTAAGGGCCACTGACCCAAGTAGACAATGGCACGATAACCAATTGCAAACGGTGTGCTATTAATACTCGATTCATTTAGCATCCGAATTAGATCAGGGTTTTCGATCTTTACCTTTGATGAGTTAATCAACTTTTTAGTTAAATCGCTTGGTTGTAATAATGGCAGATCCTGTGTTGAATTGGGATAGGTATTTTCCTTTGTTATATTCCGGACCGAAGCTGGGACTTGATATTTTACCGAGGCTTTTTGAGCCGGGGCCTTTTGTGCGAAGGCTGACGGAATAATAGTTAACATTAATAGCAAAGTCATTAAGATACTGACATTTTTCTTCACGAGTTAAACCCCTTTCACTAGTAGCATTAATCAGTCTGCTAGTAGTTTTTTCGGAGTTGATTATTTTTATCCATCAAAGGATGTAATTTCAATATTTCGCCTGAAGGCGTAACATTAATTTTTCAAAAAATGGGAAGAACAATTGGATGGCAGGGCCTACTGTAAACGTAATAATAAAGGTTCCATAAGAAATAGGTCCATGTAGAAAAAATGCTGGAACCAGTGCAGTAATCTCCCCAATTGTTTTCGCTGCCATTAAATTTACTTGAAACCGTTCCTTAATCGCTAACATAAAATTATCAATCGGACTTTTAGGGAAATTAGCTTGTATGTAAATAGCTGCCCCAAATCCGATAATCAAGATGCCTAAAAGTAACATCGCTAATTTGAAGATAAGTTGATTGACTTGAAATAAATCAAATACTGTCCCTAGCCAAAAATCAACTAATGAACCAATGATAATAATGGTGAGAAGAGAAAGAATGTCGGGTTTTTTCTTTAATAAAAGAGAAACGACAATGACTAAAATAGCACCATCAATCATTACCCATTTTCCAACTGATAAACCTATTTTTTCAGTTAAAGCTACATTAAGTGCATCCCATGCACCCACGCCAATTTCTGCTACTTCAATTGTCATGCAAACACCAAACGTCATAATACTTAAACCGAAAATAAAAAATAATAACCGAATTAATAATTTCATTTGTCGCTCCTTAAAATTGGAGGAAAAGTAACAGAAATGTAATATTCAGAACATTTACAAAATTACAATTCCATATTATAATATACTTAACTTATCAACAAAGGAGGGCCGTAATCAATCAGCTTATCAATTACCTATTACCCCATAAGGAGGTTGGGATTCCCGTCTTTTATGAGATTCAACACTCGTGTTCATGTAGTTAAATAAACATGAAGGTTGGTGATGGATGGCCCAAAGTAAAGCGATTGATTTTTACCCTGCTAGAAGGTTGTTTTATCATAATAGCACAAGCATGACGATTAACCCCGTACATTGAAGAATTGAAATAATTTTAGATTTAATAAAGACTCTATGCCAAAAAGCTTAGAGTCTTTATTTTGTTTCTAATCATTAAAGTAAGTAAAAGCCAATTCCCATTATTAAATAGGCAGCTAGTAAAGTTAACCCTTCGAACCAATTCGATTCTCCGTCGTTGGAGATGACAACCATAAGGAGCACTGATGACACCATCGCAATTAATTCTTGCCAGCTAAATAAAAGCGGCATAGAGGTATCATAGAAAAGAGAGACAAGCACGAGCACAGGTAAAACGAACATGGCTACCTGTAAGGTAGAACCAATCGCGATTTCCACCGCGATATCCATTTTGTTTTTAAATGCCATCACAATTGCAGATGCATGTTCAGCTGCATTCCCTACGATCGCCACGATAATGACCCCGATAAACAATTCAGACCAACCAAGTGTTTCTCCCACATATTCAAAAGTGTGAACAAGGTGTTCGGAAATGTAAGCGACTGCTATGGTTGCAATGAAAAGAACAGCAATTGCTTTTCCTTTTCCCCATTCTGGTTCTTCTTCTTCATGTACAACTTTTACCGTATTAGGCTGGTAGACGCCTCGATGGGTAACCAACTTAAAAAATAAGGCAGCAAGATAGAGGATAATCAATATGACTGAGATCCCAATACTTAAGGAAAGAGTTTTTGCCTCATTCATACTAATCGAAAAAACTTCCGGAATGACAAAGGCAATGATAACAGCAAACATCAACAGCCCTGAATTATGTCTAGCATCATAAACATTAAATGTTTGCCGCTTAAATTTTAAGCCCCCAATAAAGAACGAAAGACCTGCCACAAGAAGTAAGTTTCCTAAAACCGAACCTGTTAGTGAAGCCAAAACTATTCCAACAAGTCCAGCTTTCAACGAAAATATTGAAATAATGAGTTCGACTGCATTTCCAAACGTTGCATTTAATAATCCGCCAATTCTAGGTCCGGCCACAATCGCAAGACTTTCTGTTGCCCTTCCCATAAAACTGGCTAGCGCTACGATGGTTAAGCAATAAATAATAAATAAGACAATATTTGACCAATGCATCAGTGAGCCAATAACGGAAAGTGGCACCCCTATGAGTGTCATAAGCATAAAAATCCTGTTCACCGTATTCCCTCCATATTCTTTTTATCTAACGGGGATTTTTTCTTTTGAGCTTTTTTCCTTTTGTTCCTTAATTTACCTAAAATCAACCCGAATGTCTAGGGGAGTATATTTCGCTTGCAAATGGACAATTTTCTCGATACCATCATTTAGGAACAATTTTATTTATATTGAAAGATGAAAGTAGAATTGAGGAAGTTCTATGAAAAAAAATAAACTTCGCTTTTGGATTCTTGTTAGCATCGTTGCTATTTCTGGGTTTTCTCAAGGAATGCTGCTGCCTCTCATTGCCGTCATTTTTGAGAAAAGTGGGGTATCACCATCTCTAAATGGCTTAAATGCAACAGCCCTTTATATCGGAATTCTACTCGTGTCTCCTTTTATGGAAATGCCCCTTCGGAAATACGGTTATAAACCTGTGATTATCTATGGTGGCGGGCTCGTCATTATTTCGCTGGCCTTATTTCCTATTTGGGAAACGTTTTGGTTTTGGTTTACCCTCCGATTACTGATTGGAATAGGCGATCATTCTCTCCATTTTGCCACACAGACTTGGATTACATCATCTTCTCCTGCAGATAAGCGGGGACGAAATATTTCACTGTACGGATTATTTTTTGGAATTGGTTTTGCTAGTGGGCCGCTGATGACGCCATTAGTAAATGTAAATGAATCTCTGCCTTTTATTGTTTCCTCGATTTTATGTTTTATTGGCTGGATCTTTGTATTCATGCTTAAAAATGAACGGCCTGAACAAGAAGTTGGGATCAATTCATTTCTATCAACCATAAAACAGTTTAAGAAGGCTTTAAAATATGGATGGGTTGCTTTTTTACCGCCATTCTCTTATGGTTTTTTAGAATCTTCCTTAAATGGCAGTTTCCCTGTCTACGCATTAAGAAAGGATATTGACGTATCCAGTGTTTCAATGGTTTTATCTGCGTTTGCCATCGGCAGTATTATTACCCAACTTCCATTAGGAATCTTAAGTGATAAGTATGGACGGAGAAATATCTTAATAACAATTCTTTTTCTTGGATTTTTTAGCTTTACGGCAGCAATCTTCTTTGAGAACTCTTTTATTGGACTGTTTGTAGTTTTCCTTATTTCTGGAATGATAGTCGGCTCGACTTTCTCGCTTGGAATCAGCTATATGACAGATTTAGTACCCAAGAGCTTACTCCCGACTGGAAATTTGTTATGCGGTATCTTTTTCAGCCTCGGCAGTTTAAGCGGTCCAATCATCGGTGGTTTGTTCATAAAATTTATAGATAATGTGAGTTTTTTCTATATCATTAGTACGATGCTCTTAGCTTTATCGATCATCGTTTTCACTTTTGGAAAGAAGACGTATTTGGTGTTGGAGCAGCAAAATTCTTAACTAATAGTAGAGCAAATTCATATCTAGTGCATACAATATGTGGTAAGATAAAGATAAACATAAATAGAAACATTTTATAGACTGTGCTGTCATCCCTTTGATGACAGCTTTCGTATTTTTTAAGGCTATTGACTTTGATTATTCTTATCAATTAGAAATACTAGGGGAGGAAAACCATGAGTTCTGAAGCAAAGGCGCTAACAAAGAGTGTGAACAAATTAAGGTTCTTCGAAAAGATCAAACCACATGCAGAATTAATTGCTGCAGGCTTAAGCGGTGGATTAATTGCAGCTGGCTGGATGTTAGATAAGTATGGAAATGGTGCTGACTCCATAATTGCTTATCTGCTAGCATTTGTAATTGGCGGTTTTGCCAAAGCAAAAGAAGGTATCGAGGCTACCTATGAAAATAAAGAATTAAATGTAGAAATGTTAATGATTTTTGCCGCAATCGGTTCTGCCATAATTGGTTACTGGACAGAAGGTGCTATATTAATTTTTATTTTTGCTGTAAGCGGTGCACTGGAAACTTATACAATGAATAAAAGTCATAAGGAAATTTCTTCTTTAATGAAGCTGCAGCCCGAAGAGGCATTGCTCATCGCAAATGGAGGTGAAAAGAAAGTTCCTGTTTCCATGCTTCGAGTTGGTGATTTGATTCTCATCAAGCCTGGGGAGCGCATCCCTTCTGATGGGATCATTACGAAAGGACAAACGAATATTGACGAAGCAGCAATCACCGGCGAATCAATGCCCGTCTCAAAAGGAAATAACGAAGATGTATTTGCTGGTACCGTAAACCTGTCAGGTTCGATTACCGTCCAAGTGACAAAAGCGAGTCATGATACCCTTTTTCAAAAAATCATTCAACTCGTACAATCCGCTCAAAGTGAAAAATCTCCTTCACAGCTATTTATTGAACGCTTTGAAGGAACCTATGTTAAAGTGGTCCTTTCTGTTGTTTTATTGATGTTTTTTCTCCCGCACTTTTTGTTAGGCTGGAGTTGGCAAGAAGCCTTTTACAGGGCGATGATATTATTGGTGGTTGCTTCCCCTTGTGCCCTTGTTGCATCCATTATGCCGGCCACATTATCGGCCATTTCAAATGGAGCAAGGCATGGAATCCTGGTAAAAGGCGGTGTGCATCTGGAAAATTTAAGCCATTTAGGTGCGATTGCATTTGATAAAACCGGTACTCTTACAAAAGGTAAACCAGAAGTAACCGAAGTGATTGTAAAGGATGGCCTTGTTCGAGAAACTCTTATTTGGAAGGCTGCATCCATTGAAAGCCATTCTAACCATCCACTTGCTACGGCGATTGTAAAATATGGGAAATCAAATATAAACAAAGAACTCCTTCATCCCGACACTCTTGAAGATGTACCTGGCTGGGGTGTAAAAGCCACAATCGACGGGGAGTATTGGAAAATAGGCAAGGAAGCCTTTATAGAAAATAAGCATGTCGAAATGTTTGCGGACGGAAAGGCAAGGGAACTAGCCAGCCTCGGTAATACACTAGTATTTATTGAAATTGATGGCGAATTAAGTGCGATTATTGCCATGAAGGATGTTGTACGTGAGGAAACAAAGCTGGCAATTGACCATTTAAAAAAGCAGGGAATCCGGACTGTAATGCTGACCGGTGATAGTGAAAAAACTGCGCATGCGATTGCCGCCGAAAGCCATGTTGATGAATTTTTCGCGGAATGCTTGCCTGAGGTTAAAGTAGAAAAATTGAAGAGTTTGAAATCAAAATATGAAACTGTAGCAATGGTAGGAGACGGAATCAATGACGCACCTGCATTGGCAATAGCAAATGTCGGTATTGCCATGGGCGGTGGAACGGATGTTGCTCTTGAAACGGCTGACATTGTTCTAATGAAAAATGACTTGCCTCGAATTGCTGAAGCCATCGATCTGTCAAAACGGATGAACCGGATCATTAAGCAAAATGTTGTATTCTCCATCTCTGTTATCATGATCTTGATATCCTCTAATTTCTTGCAAATGCTTGATTTACCATTAGGAGTCATTGGTCATGAAGGCAGTACCATTTTAGTCATTCTAAACAGCCTTCGCTTGCTTAAATAAAGCTATGTTAAACTTGCCTGTTGATTTCCGCTCCAGGCGCGTGCGGTTCGCGGGCGGTTCGGGGAGCCTCCTCGGCGCTTAAGCGCCTGCGGGGTCTCCCTTGTCCCGTACTCCCGCAGGAGTCTCGCGCCTTTCGCTCCAATCAACATGGTTAGGAAAATCAGCAATGGCAGTTAACAAAGCCTAAATAAAAAAACTCATAAGCAGTTAAAGACCGGATGAACATTCATCCGGTCTCCTTATTTTAATTGTGAAAAAGCCCATTAGTGATAGCCATTTGACCCGTTCGCAGAACCCGAAGTTTTATTACCTTTACTTCCTTTTCCTTTTTGCTTTGTACCGCCATCTTTTTTGGTCTTCTTTGTCATAATAAGAACCTCCTTGATGTAAAATTCACCTGCCATCTTAGTTTGAACAGATTGGCCTTTTTCATGAAGGTAACTATTAGCAATTCCTGCGGTTTTTTTCACTATAAAAAGCATTTATTTCTCCACCTAAAATAATAATAAATGCCGATATGTACAACCAAATCATTAAAACAATAATGGCTCCAATACTTCCATAGGTAAGCGAATAATTACTGATATTTCCCACGTAAAAGGTCAATCCAATCGAGGAAACAATCCAGCCGATTGTGGCAAAAGCAGCCCCTGGAAAGGCACTGCGACATTTTAATTTTACATTCGGTGCAATCCAATATAAACCTGTAAAAATAAGAAACAAAATAATCGCACTAACCAGCCAACTTAATGTATCCCAGAGCCTAATAAACTCGGTGGTATAACCTAATTGAGAAAATAAAAAAAGACCTATTTCCCTGCCAAAGATAGGAAGTATAATGGCAAGTATTAATACTAAGATCATCCCAAATGTTAAAAGAATGGCCATTCCTCTTGAGACAATAAATGAGCGGCTTTCCTTGACGTTGTATGCCTTATTAAACGCCTTTACAATGGCATTAATACCATTCGATGACGACCAAATGGTGCCGATTATCCCGAACGACAGCAAACCACCATTCCGATGGTTCATTATGTCATGTACATTTTTCTCAATTAAGTCCATTGCCTCAGCTGGTGCAAAATCTCTCACTACCCCCAGCATGTCCTGATGTGGAATCGGAAAATAGGGAAGTAGCGTAAACAGAACAATCAGGAGCGGAAATAGGGACAGTAAAAAATAATAAGCCAACTGTGCACTTAAGCCTGGAAGGTCATCTTCATCGATCCTATGCCAAAGTAATCTCAGTAGAGATGAGCGAACATTCTCTTTCCCCACCTTATCCATCTCCATCCTCCTTTTACTGAATTCTTTCATCTTCTCCTAACACTTCTTCTAATAGAAGTTCTTCGTCACTTTTAGAGAATGTCTCCTTTGTTTCTTTTAGCATGTCAGATACCTGTGGTGTTAATTCCCTTAACTCTTCTACCTTGTCTGTAATATAAGAGATGTCTTCGCTGACCTGCTTTACAGTTGTCTTTAATTTCTCTGCTGTTTCCTTTACTTTATCCGTTATTTCTCCTGGATTTCTAAAAACATAGGAAACCTTCGTGGTCGTGTTTTGTACATTTTCTTTCATCCGTTCACGTGTATGCTTATCTAAAAGACTAATGGCCCCGCCTGCAATTGCACCTAGTATCATTCCGCGCCAAAATTGATTTTTCTTTGTCATGTTAACGTCTCCTTTAATCCTTGCTATTATCAATAGTACCCCATGTAAAAAATAACAAAACCTGATTATATTAATTTTGCTTTAAAGAAGCGGTCCACGCAAGTCCAGATATACTTTTAACAAATTTTTTTGGATAAACTAAATTGGTAGTCCTTCCAAGTATTTTTTTATTGACAGATAATTTTTTACATGAAAAGATGAACTTATTAATTCGGAAAGGGTGACCGAAATGAATTTATCTGAAAAGTCGATTGAAAATGTCGAATATATGATTGAACAAATAAAGGAAAAGCTGAAGGTTTTGAACCTAGGGGCAATAAAACCTTCACACTTTGATGAAGAAATGTACGAGGAACTGAAAGAAATTTATGATATGGTCCAAAGAAAGAATTCCTTTAGTCCTAATGAAATGCAGGCACTAGTTGAAGAACTCGGAAGCCTTCGAAAGAAATAAAGCAAAACCCGTTATTAGACATAACGGGTTTATTTTTAATCCTGTTCAGTTAAGATGATGGTTCCCTCTTTTGTAATGGCAAGCGTATGCTCGTATTGCGCTGAGTATTTCCCATCAATGGTTCTAGCAGTCCAGCCATTGAAATCCATCTTTGTTTGGTATCTACCTACATTGACCATGGGCTCAATCGTAAAGACCATACCCTCCTTTATTCTTGCGCCTTTCCCTGGCAGCCCATAATGAGGAACATCTGGTTTCTCGTGAATCACCGCCCCAATTCCGTGGCCAATAAAGTCCCGGACGACAGAAAACCCTTCACTTTCAACATATTTTTGAATGGCGTGCCCAATATCACCAATTCGATTACCGACAATAGCTTGCTCGATTCCTTTGTACAGTGCTTCCTTTGTTACTTTTAATAAACGCTCCGTTTCCTCTGAAATCTCGCCAACGGCATATGACCAGGCGGAGTCAGCTAAAGCACCATTGTAATTGACAACCATATCCACTGTGACGATGTCACCTTCTTTTAAAGGTTCCTTCCTTGGAAATCCATGACATATTTCGTCATTTATACTCGCACAAGTGGCATATTCGTAGCCTTTATATCCCTTTTGTTCTGGGGTGGCACCTTTTTTCTTAAGAAACTCTTCGACAAATACATCGATTTCCCACGTCGTAATACCTGGTTTAATCATTTTAGCTATTTCTTTATGACAAGCAGCTAGGATTTCTCCAGCTTTTTTCATAGCTTCAATTTCACGTTGTGATTTAAGGACAATCATTATTGGAGGATCCCCTTCCTTTTTATTTATTTGGCACTGTTTAACTTGCCTGTTGATTTCCGCTCCAATCTACATAGTGGCAAAATCAACAATAAGGTTTAACATAGCCATTTATTTTTATGTATGCAAAATCAAAATTATTATTCGACTAAAAACATACCTCAATAGCATTATACAACAAGCCGTAATAGGCAACACTTTTAATATTAACTCTATCCTCGTATTTTTTCAAAAATACTTTATACTGAATTTCTTTCTCAAACTTCAAACTTTTGTCATATTTCCACGTTCTTAATATGGTACTTTTCCATTCTTTTTGATAGAATTAACGTATAGTGAATAATAATTGGGTGTGAGACTAATGATTGGTGATCGCGTTAAAAAATTTCGCTTAGATAGAAAAATGTCGCTATCCGAACTTGCTGCTCAAGCAGGGGTGGCTAAATCTTATTTGAGTAACCTTGAGAATAACAAACAAGAGAATCCTTCTATAAAGTTCCTGGAAAAAATCGCAGTCGTTTTGAATATTCCTGTGGACCATTTGATACATGAAGAAATTAATACAGAGGAATTAGATATTGATTGGATGAATCTGGTCAAAGATGCAATGAATTCTGGTGTTTCTAAGGATCAATTTCGTGATTTTCTTGAATTTAACAAGTGGCGAATTAATCAAAACGATAAATAGTAGGCGAAGTAATTTTCCTCTTATTAAAAAAGAAAAGCATTCTACGAAAAGTGTAACTTTTTGGTAGAATGCTTTTTATTTATGTACCTTTATCGTGATTATCTAATTACCTCTTGTTGACCAAGAAATCACGAACTGCTTCTATCGATAACCCTAATTCTTTTGCCTCTAATATTAGTGCCATCCATTCCTGATCAATTACTTCAACATCACTTTCGATAATAACCATTCTTCTCACTCCTAAAATACATAAGGTATTCCAGGTAACCCGGCCACCCTAGCAAGTAATCCTTGCCTTAGATCCTCGGCTTTGCGTCCCTGCTTTTCAACAGGTTTGCCTTTTTCTGACACTACTACAACTTAAGTCACTGTATTAGCAATTTGTTTTAATTTCGATAGGTCGATTTACTTAATCCTTATTGATATTATATCTAGTGCTATTTTAGTAGGTTGTTGTAATTTGTCGTAATATTTAAATATTCAAACAACTTTTTATAACAATTTATCCCATA
>NZ_JBALOS010000211.1:0-11492 GCF_036962765.1 Neobacillus drentensis | reverse complement strand
AGTAAAGGTGTCAGGCACCATGTGAAAAATTCACATGGTGCCTGACACCTGAAGATTTGAATTAAAATTATTAATTTTCCAATTATTTATTGACAGGATAAATCGGGTGATGGTAATATCCTATTAAGTAATCAGATGAGTATTGTCGGAATTGAAAATTTTCAACCAAAGTGTTTTCATGCTTGTTAAAAAGAATAATGTTACCAGACAACTGGAGACACAACTATATGTGTTTCCTTTTTTGTTTCAAAAAATTTATAAAACTAGTCGACTATTCAGATAGAGACTTCTCGTACCTATGAGAAGTCTCTTTTTTTATCCAAATGAAAGGAGCTGATTTTATGAGACGTTTAAGATATTCGATTCGTCAACAATGGTCAACATGGGTGGTGCCAATTCTCGTTCTAGTTATCTGGCAGGTGTTAGGTCAAATCGGGCTAATTGGCCAAGATATTTTACCCACACCGCTTGAGGTATTACAGGCATTCATTCAATTAAGTAAGGAAGGTGTTCTATGGGAAAACATGGGGGTAAGTGCTAAGAGGGCGTTTATTGGATTTATCATCGGCGGCAGTATTGGTTTTATCCTTGGTATAGCAAATGGACTATCAAGAACTTCCGAAAAACTATTAGATAGTTCGATTCAAATGGTGCGGACTATTCCTCACTTAGCTCTTATCCCGATCGTGATTTTGTGGTTTGGGATTGGCGAATCATCCAAATTGTTTCTTGTTGCACTTGGCGTGGCGTTTCCCATCTATCTTAATACCTTCCATGGCATCAGGTCCGTTGATAAGGGACTAATTGAAATGGGGAAGGTGTACGGACTTCAATCGCTTCATTTAATTATCATGGTCATTCTTCCTGGAGCGTTACCATCCATTTTGGTAGGTCTCCGCTATGCACTAGGGATCATGTGGTTGTCTCTCATTGTGGCTGAAACGATATCAGCCGATTCAGGGATTGGCTATATGGCTATGAATGCAAGAGAGTTTATGCATATGGATATCGTGGTGGTCAGCATTTTACTTTATGCCATTCTTGGAAAGCTTTCCGATTCCGCTGCTAAGTTTTTAGAGAAGCATTGGCTGCAATGGCACCCTAATTATAACCGTACAAAAAATAGTTAAGGATTCTCTAACTAAAAGTTTGGTGCTTTTCAAATTCGCCCATTAAAGGGAAAAGTCGATAAATAAATCATAAATTCCTAAAATTTAGAGAGTGATTTTCCACAAAATGTGATTCTCCTTGGGTTATAACAACATTATTTACGAAAACAAGTATTTTTATAGAAAGTGAGAGTGAACAAGATGGCAAGAAACCAAAATGGATTACAGCTGGAGCTTACAAAAGTGGAAAAATCATTTGGTAACAACAAGGTATTGAAGGAGGTGAATCTTTCGATCAAACCAGGTGAGTTTGTGGCCATCGTAGGAAGAAGCGGATGCGGAAAAAGTACATTACTCAGACTGATCGCAGGGCTGGAATCCGTCAGTAATGGGGTTGTCCATGCAGATGAAGAGATCGTTAAACGCAATCATACGGATTCAAGAATCATGTTTCAGGATGCACGCTTACTGCCGTGGAAGAAGGTCCTGACAAATGTTCAGATTGGGACGAAATCTCGGTCTAAAGAAGAAGCCAAAGCCGCTTTGTCATTAGTTGGGCTCGAGCATCGTGCTGATGAATGGCCGGTTGTTCTATCTGGAGGACAACGACAGCGGATCGCGCTAGCCCGTGCCTTAGCAGGCGAACCACGCTTACTTCTGCTGGATGAACCACTTGGAGCTCTAGATGCACTGACTAGGATCGAAATGCAGCAATTGATAGAAAAATTGTGGCTTGAACAAAAATTTACGGCCATTCTGGTTACCCATGACGTGAGTGAAGCTGTCTCTTTAGCAGATCGTGTCCTTTTGATAGAAGAGGGGGAAGTAACAATGGATATTGCGATAACGCTTGACCGCCCCCGCATAAAGGATAGCAAATTTGTCTATTTTGAGAGGTTCATTCTTGATCGAGTTATGGGAGGAAAACCGTCTCACATACAGGAATCTTTGCAAAAAAAAGTTCGGACCATCTAATCGTTAAGGATTATTAAGATTACTAGATACTTATTGTTTAGAGATTTCCACTACAGGGAGGTTAGTAGTCATGAGTAAATATTTAGGAATACAACAAAAGGGAGAACGGGAAGTTGAAACCGATGTATTAGTGATCGGGGGTGGACCTTCAGGGACTTGGGCGGCTATTCATGCAGCATCAAAAGGAGCAAAGGTTATCCTCGTTGATAAGGGGTATTGTGGAACAAGTGGGGCGACGGCGCCATCTGGGACTGGAGTTTGGTATGTGAATCCAACTCCGGAGGAGCAAGAAAAAGCAATGAAAAGCAGAGAAGCGCTTGGCGGATATTTGCAGGATCGAAAATGGATGAAAAACGTATTAAATCGAACGTACCGCAATGTCAATCAGTTAGATACATGGGGATATCCTTTTCCGCTAGATGATGATGGATATAAACATCGAAAAAGTCTGCAGGGGCCAGATTATATGCGGTTGATGCGGAAGCAGGTGAAAAAAGCAGGGGTTAAAATTTGGGATCATAGCCCGGCGCTTGAGCTTCTGGCAGATGAACACGGTGTTGGCGGAGCAGCAGGAATTTTTAGTGAAACGGGGGAACGCTGGAAAGTAAAGGCCGGAGCCGTAGTCATCGCTTCTGGAGGCTGTGCCTTTTTAAGTAGAGCATTGGGCACAAATGTTTTAACCGGTGATGGCTATTTACTCGCCGCAGAAGCAGGGGCCAATCTGTCGGGGATGGAATTTTCAAATGCCTATGCCATTGCTCCCGCTTTTTCATCGGTAACCAAAACCGCTTTTTATACATGGGCCACCTTTTATTATCAGGATGGTTCCATCATTGAAGGTGCAGGTTCACAAAGAGGTCGGTCAGTGATAGCGAAAACACTGCAAACACAGCCGGTTTATGCAAGGCTTGATAAAGCAGATGAGGAAATGCAGAAATGGATGCGCCAAGCACAGCCAAATTTCTTCGTTCCTTTTGACCGCTTGAGTATTAATCCATTTACGGATCGGTTTCCTGTGACCTTGAGATTAGAAGGAACCGTACGCGGAACAGGTGGTATCCACCTTATTAATGAGAAGTGTGAAACGAAGGTGCCAGGATTATATGCAGCTGGAGATGCGGCGACCCGAGAATTTATTTGCGGAGGATTTACAGGCGGAGGCAGCCATAATGCGGCTTGGGCGATGTCATCAGGTTCTTGGGCCGGTGAAGCAGCAGGTGAGTATGCACTAAACCTAGGGTCAAACGCCCCAAAACGGGAAGTAGCAGGTATTTCTACAACACCGATTGCAGCGGGATGGAGCAAATCAAACAAAAAAGGAACGGTATTATATGAAATTACCGAAAGTGTCCGTGCAGAAGTGACGCCTACTGAAATTAACTTATTTAGAAATGAAAAAATACTCCAATCGTCCTTACAGCGTCTTGACCAGATTTGGGAGGAAATTCGATTAGGTCTCCTTGCAAATGATGCAAATGTTGTGAGGGTAAGAGAATCTGCCGCAATGACGGCAACCGCTCGCTGGATGTATTCTTCAGCCTTAGAGCGGCGAGAGACACGGGGGATGCATAAGCGTTTAGATTATAAGGACCAAAATCCGAATTTTCACTATCGAATTCTTACTGGAGGACTGGATGAAATCTGGGTCAAACCTGATAAACCATTGCATAAGCAGGAAGGAGTGAGAAGATGATTGAATTCATTAGTTCATCAAAATGTGTAAGCTGTGGTTTGTGTGTTTCCGTTTGTCCTACTGGTGTATTTGATCAAGAAAAAGGGAAAGTTCCTGTGATCGCCCGTAAGGATGATTGCCAGACATGCTTTATGTGTGAAATCTATTGCCCTGTAGATGCAATGTATGTCTCTCCAAATGTAGATGAAGTGACAGTAAACGAGCAGGAACTTGTAAAAAGCGGGGTTTTGGGAAGCTATCGAAGAGAAATTGGCTGGGGAAAAGGTCAGAGCCCAGGGGCAGCTTCAGATGCTTCCTATAAAATGTTTCAATTAATGAGCAAATTACCAGGACATTAATGATCTAGTAGGAGGATATTTTATGAGTGTAAGCAGAAATCGTAAACCATTTATTAGAGGAGTAATGGGGTTCCTAATCGCGATTGCTTTATTGACTGTAGCTGGAGGGTGCACAAACAACGCTACTTCTACAAACTCAAAGGAAGCTAATAAATCCCAGTCAACGACCATACGGATTGGTTATATTGGATCAACTAAAGACAATATTCCGGCAGGAGTAGAAGGATGGGGGATTCAACAACAATTCCTTCAGGAAAAACTGAAAAAAATCGGCATAGAAAAATTTGAATTTCATGCTTTTCCAAATGGTCCACCATTGAATGAAGCTATAGCAGCAGGAGAATTGGATATGGGCATTTTAGGAGATACTCCTGCGATTGTAGGGAGATCCAACGGGTTGAAGACACGTTTGATCAATCAAGCTGCTATTAACAGCAATGTCTGGTTAATCACTCCGAAAAATGGAGTGAAGTCCATTGAAGATTTAAAAGGAAAGACGGTTGCAACGCAATTAGGATCGTATATGTATCGGTACTTAACTGGGGTACTCAAGGAAAAGGGCTTGGATAAGGATGTTAAGATTGTCAGCATGCTTTCTAGTGATGCGGAGGCGGCTTTAGACCGAAAAGACATTGCAGCCTATGCGTTTCCAACAAACTCTGGTCCGCTGATCAAGTCTAAAGGATATCCAGTCATTGATGAGGCAAAGGATCATCCAGAGTTACTGGGAAGTACCGTCACCGTTATTACCGAGGATTATTTAGCGAAGAATCCAGATTTTCTATCGATTTGGAATGAAGTCCGTAAACAATCATTAGGGGATTTATTAAAAAAACCTGATGATTTTTATCAATTCCAATCAGAACAAATTGGATATCCAGTCGATGTCATGAAAGATTCTTTGCCGCTAAGTAATTTAAAAAATAAAGCATTATCTGAGGAAGGACTTAAGCTGTTGGATGGGACGAAAAAGTTTCTTGTGGAAGGCAAATTTGCCAAAAAAGATTTTAATTTAAATGATTGGATTGCTAAGTAAGATATGATGCTTTTTCTTTTTCTCTAAAGCTAGCAAAACGATCAAAAGGAGAGGGTTACATGGAGAATATTCTTCGTAATGCTGTAGAACAGAGAAGGAAAACATTAATGAATATCCTGCTTAATTTTAAAATATTTGACAGTGAGGAACAACTTTCGAAGTTATCTTTGACAGAATTAGAAGATGAATTCAAAAGACTAAGGTCTGATAGTCATCCTCATAGTGATACGGGTTCGATTAAATGGAAGAACTAAAAATATTAATAGAATAGTTTTTAATCAATTGGCTGTGTTTGAATTGTGCGCTTCAGGCGCGTGCGGTCTGGGGAGCCTCCTGGGCGCTTAGCGCCGGCCCCTTGAACTCCATAGACTGGATTCTCGGTATACGTAAAGAAGGAACTCAAAAATGAGTTCCTTCTTAATCTTTATTGTAATAGATATATAGTTTACTTCATTGCAATCCAGACACTTTTCACTTCTGTATAGTTTTCGAGTGCATAGGATCCCATTTCACGGCCGATACCAGATTGTTTATATCCTCCGAATGGAGAAGCTGCATCAAAAGCATTGTAGCAGTTTACCCAAACAGTTCCGGCACGAAGCTTGTTGGCAATATAGTGCCCATTTGCAATATCGCGTGTCCACACACCAGCGGCAAGTCCATACTCGCTATTGTTAGCACGATTGATTAATTCATCCAAATCATCATATGGCATAGCAGAAATTACTGGTCCAAAGATTTCTTCCTTGGCAATAGTCATTTCATCCCGTACATCTGCAAAGATAGTAGGGGAGACGAAGTAACCTTGCTCCTGAGGTCTATCACCGCCAGCTACCAGTTGTGCCCCTTCGTTTAGCCCTTTCTCAATAAAGCCAAGAACTCGATTTTGTTGCTCGGCAGAAACAAGCGGCCCAATTTCAGTATCAGCATGAATTCCAGCCCCTTGTTTAATCTTTTTCGCATGACTTGCCATATCGGCTACAACGTTATCAAACTGTTTTTTCTGTATGAACACACGGGAGCCAGCACAGCAAACCTGGCCTTGGTTGAACATAACACCGTTAAGTGCACCAGGAATGGCCTTTGTTAAATCCGCATCAGGAAGAATGATGTTCGGTGACTTGCCTCCAAGTTCAAGTGTAACTCGCTTCAATGTTTTTGAAGCATTTGCCATGATTAGCTTCCCTACTTCAGTGGAACCAGTAAAAGCGATTTTATCAACTAATGGATGATCTACAAGCGGCTGGCCTGCTGTTTCTCCAAAACCAGGTACGATATTTACAACACCAGCTGGGAATCCGGCTTCTTGTATTAATTCTGCTAAGTAAAGTGCAGATAATGGTGTTTGCTCAGCTGGTTTTAAGACTACGGTACAGCCAGTTGCAAGGGCAGCTCCGAGTTTCCACATTGCCATAAGAAGAGGGAAGTTCCAAGGGATAATTTGTCCAACTACTCCTACAGCCTCATGGCGCGTATAGTTTAAGAATGGTCCATTAACTGGAATTGTTTGTCCAACAATCTTCGTACACCAGCCTGCATAATAACGCATATGTTCAACTGCCAAAGGAATGTCTGCATTGGTAGTTTCACGGATGGGTTTCCCGTTATCCAAAGTCTCTAACTGAGCTAGTTCCTCACTGTTCTCTTCCATTAGATCAGCCAGTTTATACATAAGACGGCTTCGAGAAGAGGCGCTCATTTTTGACCATGGTCCTTCATCAAAGGCTTTACGGGCAGCTTTAACAGCCAGATCAATATCAGCTGGTCCAGCTTCAAAAACACAGGCTAATACTTCACCGGTAGCAGGATTATACGTATCAAAGGTTTTTTGAGATTGGCTTTCTACAAATTCTCCATTAATATAAAGATTTTTTTTCCCAGTTAAGAATTTTTCCACCTTTTCTTTTAAACCAGCTGTTAGTTGACTCATAAAATCCCTCCATAAAAATAGTAGTCTATGTATTTCGTGTTGTTAAAAGATTGAGAAACCTTGGTGATAACGCTTACTTTTCAATGGTAACATTTGGGTGATTGTGAAATCAATGTATAATTTATACTAATTTTCTGATAATTATCGACACGAATCTTCAAAATAAAATTCTGTCAGTGCGATCAGATTTGCTATTTATTATTTGAAACCTCATGCCAGTTATTGCTTCCATAATAAAAAGCAGTTAATCTTGAGTAAAATAAGTTCACTTGTACTGGAGACATTGTTATGAAAATACTAAAAGCAGCCATGCTACGAGTTCTTGCATTTATCGCTGTCATTATAATAACCATAGGTAGTTTTGTTTTCATTTCCATCATTCAGGAAGCATTGTTTATTCCGAAAGATTATCTCATCTGGATTTTCAAATCGCCCTACTCTGGTTTAGTGATTATTTTTGAGATCTATCTTTTTGGGCTTTTTTTCGCCATTTTCAATAAAAATTGGAGAGAGGCCTGGAGAAAAGGGAAGATTTTTAAAAAATATAGAAAACAAGTGATTGCTGCTTTTACCGTCTTCAATATTGTCTTGGTTTATACCATTGTTTCAGCTGTCACTGTAGTAACCAATGATCAGATTATCAATTATACGTTTTTATCTCCACAGGGTAAGGAGTATCGCTACAACGATATCGTTAAGATTAAAACGGGAGTGTATGGTAAGGGGCGAGTTTCTGCATTTACTCATTCAAAAGGTGATTTCTTTTACATTATTGAATTAAATGACGGTACAAAGATTGATTTGGCTCAAGTAGGTGGAGTGAATCATGATGAGGACGAGCGTTTTGTGATTGAAAAGCTGGATAGACAATTAGTCAATATGGATATACCGAAAGAATCTAGTATGAAATACTTTGAATACACTAAAAAAGACTTAGGTAAAATTTATACGGATAAAATTCGGAACATATTAAAAAATACGAGATAAACGATGTGAAGATACTTTCCGAAATGAAAACTTGACTTGGGGGAGCAAGCCAAACATTGTTCCCCCTCTATACATATTGATCTCGGCCTGATAGCATACCAAATAGCATAACGACGACAGAGATTAGGATTAGTGTGATAAGTGGAATGGTCCACATATGGGTGTAATCATACAAAAAACCAATAAACAAGGGACCAACTGCCGCAAGGATATACCCCGTTGATTGTGTCATGCCAGAAAGATCGGCAGCCTGGCTGGCACTCCTAGAGCGAAGTCCGATATAGCTTAGAGCTAGTGGAAACGTTCCGCCCAATGCAATTCCAATGAACATAATACTTACGATTAAAATAGGATAGGATGATCCCAGCAGTAATCCTCCATAACCAATCACTGAGCACATGCTTAACATGAAAGATATCCATTTTTGTGATCGATATCGTCCTGCAAGCACAGGGATGAAGAAACTAGCTGGCAGACCCACAATTTGGCTAAATGACAAGAGCCAGCCTGCTGTTTCCATACTCATGCCGTGACTATGTAAGATTTCAGGTAACCAAGAAATCGTTACATAAAATAAAAAAGATTGAAATCCCATAAATATAGCGATTTGCCAGGCAAGAGGTGAACGCCAGACTTGATTAGAGCTTGGAGTCACTTTTTTGATTTCTTTTTGATTTCCTTGATTAAATTTAGAAAGAAACGCCCACACCAAGATCGCTGAGACAGCCGGAATACCCCACACGTTTAAGGCGCCCTTCCAGCCAAGGTGCATCCCCTCTGCTAAAGGAAAACTGACTCCTGATGCTAGTGATGCAATTAATCCCATTGAGGTAGAATACACACTTGTCATTAAACCGAATTGCTCTGGGAATTTATCCTTTGCAATGGCTGGTAAAAGAACATTTCCAATCGCAATCCCAACCCCGATAAAAAGAGTCCCCGTGAAAAGAAAAAACGCCATGGGAATAGAACGAATGACAATGCCGACTAAAAGAGATGTTAAACCTGCTATTAAAGCCATCTCATTTGTTATACGATTGGCGAGCTTCGGGACAAGCGGTGACATGACGGCAAAAACAATTAATGGCAAACTCATTAATAAGCCTGCACTCCAATGGGCTAGTCCCACATCCTTTTGAATCATTCCCATTAACGGTCCTACTGAGGTAATCGCAGGTCGCAAATTAAAGGCTACAAGTACAATCCCAATAACAAGCCATATGGTGTAAGTCGATTTCGAATAAATATTTGATTTAAGTAACTCCACTACGTTGACCTCCATTGTTGAACAAACTTTCTAAAGTATATCATAATTAAAGAGGAGAGTTGTAATGCGGGTTTTATTTCAATTACATCGTAAGCAAGCTTTCCAAATATTAACAGAATTGATGAGGTGAAAACATGTATATTCCTACATATTTTAAAATCGAGGACCTTGATTTTATTCATGAAATTATTGAAAAAAATAGCTTTGCGACATTGTTTACTCAGCATAACGGCAGGCCCTATGCTACTCATTTGCCGTTAATTTTAAACAAGGAGCAAGGGGCTTTATATGGACATTTTGCCCGTTCAAACGATCAATGGAAGGACATCGAAAAGCAGGAGGTACTTGTTACTTTTCAGGGGCCGCATGGCTATATCTCACCTTCCTGGTATGAAACTGATCAGGCTGTACCAACGTGGAATTATTTAGCTGTTCACGTGTATGGCCAAGTAGAAATTTTACATAATGAACAGGAAGTATATGATTCCCTCCAAAACATGGTAAATAAATACGAAGTGCCAGAAAGCTCCTATCAAATAAGTGAAATTGATAAAAGCTTTATCGAGGGAATGAGTAAAGGTATCGTAGCTTTTAAATTAACTATTACCGAAATAGAGGGAAAGGCAAAATTGAGTCAAAACCATTCTGTGGAAAGACAAGAATTGGTTATAAAGCAGCTGGATTTTTCCAAAGAAAATGATAATCTGCAAATCGCAAAACTGATGAAGGAAAACCTGAAAGGAAAGCATTAAATTGAGGAGGAATGAAGAATGGCTCTAGAAATGAGGAAGGTTTGTGAACGATGCAATAAACCTCTTGTTGATGATGGAGATGCGTATATCTGCACTTATGAATGCACTTTTTGCAGTGAATGTAATAATGAGATGGACTCCAATTGTCCCAACTGTGGCGGAGAACTCGTAAAAAGGCCCCGTAGAATGAAAAAGTGAACTTAACGTTTAAATCATATATTGATTAGGAAGATATATGTAAAGTTTTAGAGTTGTTGTAATAAATTTGTAGTTCTTTGGTGGGGGTCAGACTGCCATTACGGTGATGTAGTGGGAGTCTGACCTTTTTTTGCGACCTTTACCTCTAGTTTTTCACTTAAGAACGTGGAGCCTAGGACAAGCGCGCCGCCTAGCATTTGAATCAGGGTCATGCCTTCGTTTAAGAAAATCGCGGCAATAATCACAGCAGAAATCGGATCAATATAGCTGAGAACCGCAATTGTTTGTCCTTTTAGTTCTTGGATGGACGTAAAATATAAAAAATAGGCTAAACCGGTATGCAGAATACCAAGGATCAAAATATTAATTATCGAAGTAGAGTTTAAACCAGCAAAATTAAGATTTCCCTGCCACAAGATATAGGGAAGCAGGACTAAAGCAGCGGCCATTAATTGGATTAAGGTAATTTCAAAACCGGATAAATTTTTGATGAATTTGTTCATTAATACAACACTCGCATAAAATGCTGCTGCTATAAGGCCATAGAAAATTCCTAATGTATGATTCTGTGAAGCGCTGGAACCGCCAGCACCAGGATTAACGATTAAAAACAGACCAATCATTGCCGACACGATGCAAATAACTTTTACGCTCGTCAGTTTTTCCTTCAAAACCCATGGTGCTAAGATCATCACAAATATCGGCGCGAAGTAATAGCTAATCGTCGCGTTGGATATTGTCGTATAGCGATAGGACTCAAAGAGAAAAATCCAGTTAAGGCCAATCGCCGCGCCTGATAAAAGAAGCAGAAGGGCATTTTCTTTTAATGCTTGATAGGATGGCTTATGTTTGACAAGGAAACTAGCAATAAGCAGAAATAGACTTCCGATGACCCCTCTTAAGAATGCAATTTCACTTGAAGATAGCTCAATCTTTTTAACAAAAACCCCGATGCTTCCAAAAATAAGCATCGTAATAATTAGTCTCAAATTCCCTTTCATGTAGATCTCCCCTCGTTCAAAATCCTTTTATAAATGACTGATTGCTCAACTGCTGATTACAGCAGGGGGCACCATCTTACTATGTTATAAACTGGAATAACGTAAAAATCAACCATAAAATAACAACAACACCTAATATATGGTATATTAAGTATATAATGCTATTAAACTGGATTATATTTATAGTAGAAAGAGAAGTGTTGGAT
>NZ_JBALOS010000210.1:373-3819 GCF_036962765.1 Neobacillus drentensis | reverse complement strand
CTTTTTTATCAAACGACAATTAGCTAAAGAAGAACTTATATTCCATAACAAAATATCTGAAGAAGTCCAAAATATGCAAGCATAACCTTGTGTATTTTGGACTTCTTCAAGCATGTAAAGGAAATAATGGATCAAAGTTACTAACTAGTTAAACAATCCCAAATATAATAACTGAATAAATTTTACCAATTTTTTACACAAATTAGTCAGGCAGTACACTATAATAAAAATAAAAATGACCAAGTATCTTTTGGGAAAACTGGGGAGTGGATGAACGTAAAAAAATTATGGAGATTGACGAAAAAAACTTTGATTTATGTGCTAGCAATCGTGATTGTATTATTGGGAGTAGGTTTTGTATACCAATGGAATGGCGTAAATAACGATCTGGCAAAGTACAAGCCTCCTGGTGAGCAGTATGATGTCTTTGGTCACAAAATGCATATTTATACCGGGGGAGAAGGAGAATTGACTGTAATTTTTAATGCTGGATGGGGAACCGTCAATCCTTACGTCGACTATTATCCATTGTATGATAGAATTGAAGCGCATGCCAGATTTGCTGTGATCGATCGCTTTGGTTATGGTTACAGCGATCAAACGGAGAGAAAACGAGATATCGACAACATTGTAGAAGAAATGCATGAATTATTAAAAAAATCCGAGATACAACCTCCTTATATCCTGGTCGGACACTCTCTTAGTTCACTTGAGACGATTCGCTTTGTTCAAAAGTATCAGGATGAAGTAAAGGGAATTGTGCTGTTGGATGGCGGAAGCCCTGAATATTACGCTAAACAGACACCTTTAACGGGGGTTTCCTTAATTCAACGTTTTCTTGTTAAGTCTGGTGTCGCCCGAGTGATGTATCATTTTGAAGGATTTGCGGAATCACTTGGAAGCGAACGCAACGGACTGAAACAATTACCTAATGAACTGAAGGAGCTTGATCGAATTTCCACACTTCTTAAAGCAAGCAACAAAAACATCACTGATGAAATGCGGCAGAGTAAGCTAAATGCTAGGAAAGTGTTGAAAGGAGAGAAGCCTTTGGAGGTTCCTATGACAGTTATTACTGCAGGGAGATTTGGAAAGCAACAATCGGAATGGATCGACAGTCAGGCTATATTGACTTCATGGTCCGATAGGGGTAAGCAAGTCATAGTAGAGGATGCAGAACATTATATACATCATTATCATCCTGACCTAGTAGCCAAGGAAATTTTAAACATTGTTAAAGAATAACGCCGTTCATTACTCAAATGAAACGACGCTAGTTTAACAAAGGGTTACTGTGGTATCCCTTTTCTTGTTTTACCAACGAGTGCTTTACTTCAAGAAGGAGTAAAGCCTTTTTCTTATTCAAGTAACGGAGCAGTTTAATTTAAGTGTAATTATTCACAATCTGTATTATTAAATGCCCTTTTCCTCCACACAAAAAGACTCTCACCAGATGAAAAAGGAGAATGAATTCATTATGAAATCATCCCCTCAAATAGTTTGAAAATGCTTATAGTGATATTACTCCTCAATGACTAGCTAAACGTTTTTCAAAATCCGCCTTAAACAACAGAATAGCATCAATATTTACAGCAAAATCGTGGTCACTGATATTAAAATTAGTTATAAACTCGTCAGACCTCTCACGAACCATAATTGTCGGACGGATATTGTCTCCAATAGCGTCCTGAGTTACACCACTTCCATAAATATACCAGTTAGTTTCAGTAGGCTTATTTGCTGCATTTTTAGATAAGTCATTTTTTATTATTTCGCATAAATTATCCATAAAATCTTCATTAAGATTAATGTTTTTTCCATATTCACCATCAACAGATATATCAGCATCTCCATACCAAATATTCCTGCTTGTTCGCTTTCCGTCATTTGAAGTGTAAGTTTCATCAAACAAAATCTTCATTTTCATTACCACCCCGTTAAAATACAATTTCTTCACACTATTATACACCAATTAGAAATTGTAAAATAGCTTGCTGTTAGTCTCACTAAACTTGTAAGAGTTAGGCAAGCTAACTTCATAGTAGGGTTCCTCCTAAAGTTGTGAGTTAGAGTGGTGTCTATACTCATAACTTACTGAGGAGCCCTATTTTTTTCAAAGTCGAAAAATAACGATCTACAGGAATGCTATCGGGGGCTTCTGTGAAAGAAAACGGTTGCCAATAAACTGGTTGCTTTTCTTATTCAACTAAAGAATCAGGTTAGCTTAAGAAGGATATTTTTTTACAAACATTGAATTACATAATAAAAGGGATGATTTTAGGGGAAATGATGTGATTGATAATAGACGTTTAAAAGAGTTTGAACACGAAATAGATGATGCTTTGCAAGGAATCTCTGATACATCAATTTTACTGAATTTCCAACAAGCTATTGTCAGTTTATACCCTCATTTAATTCCGATTAATGCTTTCGCATATGATTCTTGGGATGATATTGTAGTGCCTTTATTTTATGAGATGGTTTACAATACTTTTGCTTTTAAATATGGCATTGATATTAATTGGAATGAAACGCATACCTATATGTTTTCATTAAGATGCTACAAAGGGATAAATCATATTGAATGCATTCCGAAGCACCTTTCTTTTGCAGTTTTAGTAAACGGACAGTGGATTGAGATGGATAATGATGATTTGGAAGAAAAGGTACTCGCTTTTAAGTCTTTTGGGGACGGGGTACATTCTTTAACAGGTGGACTTGATGTAGAAGAGGCTTACAATGTAAGTTTTAACCTTGTAGAGGTTGATATTGTTTCAGCAAACACAGGTAATCCTGCTAAAACAAGTATATTAATTAATAAAGAACAGCTAGACTTTGTGTTTGTTGCGGAAACCTATGATGTCAATATAAAACGTTAACTTCTTATTGTGCTAACGAAGCAGGTTTGTTTAATAAGGATTAAAATGGAGGGCATATATGAAAAGAAAATCTATTCATGAGTTAGAACTGTGTGATTTTGATGTTCATCCAGTTTGGAAAACCGTTGAATTTGATGCAGATGAACTGGATGAACTAGTAGAACCTTTCGAAATTGATAAAGATGTTATTGACTTTCAAGAGGATTATTGGGTGAGGATAAAAGGCGTTTTGAATGATGGGTCAGATATATATGGAATTGGTCAAATCAATATTGAAGAGGGGGATATTTTTTCGATATCCTTTTTTGTAAAAGAGTAGTGGGAAGTTCTACATCTCCCACCAGCAGCTGACTTTGTATTAGAGGAAACAGGTCCTATTCCATTTGCTTCAAAATTATCAAAGGAAATAAATTGTGTATTTCCAATGAAAGTTTTACCTGATTTGGCAAAAGAAATTACTCATAAAGACATGGTTAATATCATCGAGACATAAATTCCTTATTGAAGTAAATGGGTGCAAGAGTTGAAGATTGGGGTTGCTGCGGCAGCCTTTTTTCTTGTTCCACT
>NZ_JBALOS010000210.1:0-356 GCF_036962765.1 Neobacillus drentensis | reverse complement strand
GCAGGTTAGTTTAATAAGGTTAGTTATTAGAATGAATTAAAATTCCCCCAAGTTTTTGTTTGATGACACATTAAATCTAGCCTAAATATTACATATTCTATGTTTTTTTAGATTTTCGACATATTAATATTCAAAATTTATTTAGTTTTACAAGTATCCAAGCATAAAATTCCCCCAATTTACTGAAAATTCGAAAAGAATTACAATATGAACATCAATGCTTTTAGGAGGATCACATGAAACGTATTTTAATGATTTTGATTTGTGCACTCTTTTTATGCGGTTGTTCGATGAATACGAAAATGGAAAGTAAGAATCCTCAAACCGTAGCGGTTGTTGGAATAACGGATGTCGAC
>NZ_JBALOS010000209.1:0-11063 GCF_036962765.1 Neobacillus drentensis | reverse complement strand
CTTTATGCCACTCTTTATGGAAATTCTTGCTTTATAATTTCTGCAGGCTCTTTCCGTTCCAACAACAATAACCTTTGGCAGACCACCTTTTTTTTGATGAAATGCTCGATAAATGGATCTTGAAGACGCTATCTGTATTTCATTGACAGTCGCAAGACCATCTTTATTCGAAAGGGAGCCCTTATGAATTCTATAATCTAATAAAACATTCTCAACCTTTTCCATTTCACCTTTTTCCAATAATTTTAGCCATAAATCATAGTCATAAGCAATTTTGAATTGGGGATCATATCCTCCTACTTCCCAGAAAACCTCTTTTGAAAACATAACAGAACTGTGTGTCAACGGGCAGCCCCAGTAAATAATGTTTCTAATTTCATCCCTTGTTTTATGATTGTTTCTACTCGCGGTCAATCCTTCATATACAGAATCAGGAATATCCGCATCCCCAGAAATACATTTTATCAATGTACCCACTCCAACCAGTTGGGGATGTTCCTGAATATATTTCACTTGTTCTTCGATCCTAGTGGGATAGCTATTATCATCTGCATCCTGAATAGCAACCCACTCACCCCTTGCCTCTCTAATACCTAAATTTAATGCTTTCGCCGCACCTTGATTTTCCTCTAGATGAATCACCTTAACCCTGTCGTCTCGTATTCGATCTAAAATTTGTTTTGTTGAATCACTTGAACCATCATTTACAATGATAATTTCTAAGTTAGAATAGGATTGGTAAAGAGCATGTTTGAGTGTTTCTTCCAAAAACCTTTCCCCGTTATGGACGGCCATCACCATTGACACAAGGCAGTTCCTGTTCATACCAGCCTTCCAATCCTTTAATATTTTTTCATAATTAAAATTTTCACCATCAATAATCTTATCTAATGCATGACCGAAGTCTATAACTACTCTATTTGTATGATTTGCCAGCCGTGGAGCTAGAATGGTAGCGGGAATTCCAGCTGCTACAAGGGCAATATCCCAATCCCTTGAAGCTAGGTCCTGATAAGCTTCCTCGATTTGCTCAAACCCCTCAAGAACCCTAGTATACGTAATATTATAGCCATCCTGTATGAAAAGTGGTGCTGCTTCAGCAGCACGCCTTCCCACTAAGGCTATTTTCCTGTCTTTTAAGATCGTCCAGAATTGCATATTCTTAATCATGTCGTGCGTTATAAAAACAGAGCAAATTTTCTCAGGCTTAAAGTCTAAATTGTATAGAAGCCGACCTGTCAGTTTAGCGGTCTCCTTATCTTCCCATTCTTGGCCCCAAGAAGCATGAAGACCTACAATATCCGTTGTTCTTAATGCTTTTTCTAATTCATTTTTAATCGTCGTCATCGACTCGGTGGCCCCTGAATATGCACTGTAGGGTTCTAATAAAATAGTCCATTCAGGAAAAAAAATCCAACCAATGTACGCTATCTTAATATGTCTATAACGGCCAATTGAAAGTGGCTTTCCCTTTTGAAGGGCATCGTCTATAAACATTAATACATCCTCAAGATTCAGCATGCGTTTTTCATAATTTATCTGGTCATTGATCTCCAATTTCTTATCACTCCTCTTAATGGAAATTTACAAGGCAGACCATAAGGTAAAATAATCGTTATTTAATTTTAGCCCCTTTTCTGAAAGGTAGTTTATCAATTGATTTCCAGCCGGGGCATTAGAAAGAATGATAAACGCATCTATCTTACCTTTCTTGTAAAGTCGGTGGGATTTATTCATATCTTTTATTCCATTTATCATAAGATAAATTCGGGTATGAAAGATGCCTTCCTCCTTCATCATCTTCTCAAAGGGAATACATCCTGCTTCGGTTCCATGAACAACCACAACAGGCTTCCCTTTTTAGTGTATGACCGTGACCTATGGTTCCGCCTGTTTGAAATTGCTCCATTTGAAAAGATACCTAAAGTCTTATATTACTACCGTGTTCTTCCTCACTCTCTTAGTCATGGTAATTCTATTGCGTTAGGTAAAGAATTATTATTGGCTGCCACAATGGGTATACGAGACGCCATTTGTCGCAATAAGGGCTATCTCCAAGGAGAAGAGCCAAATATTATTTAAATGGCGTCCCGAAATAAATGTGAATTCTTTAAGGGAAATTTTGCTCCTCATGTCAATATGAATGTTCAACGATATATTAATCGTAGAGAACTAAGGGACTGGGAAATTAAAGTTGAACTTTTATCAATAAAAGCCCGTTCATTTATTTTAGTTGAATCATAGACTAATAAGAATAGCGGAGAAGACCTTTAAATAATTGAAATTAAGGTGAGGAGAGGTATTCAATGTTTGTATCTGTTGTAATGGCCGTCTATAATGGCGAAAAATTTATACAAGAAGCGATTGATAGTATTCTTTTACAAACATATGAGCACTACGAACTGATTATAGTTAATGATGCTTCAACAGATAATACTCCAAAGATTTTAGACAATATTACAGATGAAAGAGTGCAAATTATACATCTTCCTAGTAATCAAGGGGCAGCCGAGGCGCTTAACATAGGTATTGATCATGCAAAAGGAGGCTGGATTGCTATTCATGATGCGGATGATATAAGTGTACCTAACCGTCTAGAAAGACAAGTTAGTCATCTTTTAGAACATCCTGAGCTAGTTGCGTTAGGCTCTTGGATTAAGTGTATCCCAGGTGACAATCAATTCGAGGCAGGAAGAAACTGGTTTAGAACGACTTCCCAAATTGCTTCTGTTTTATATCATGGTTGTCCATTAACTCATGGAAGTGTAATGTTTTCAAAAAGTGCATATATAACAGCAGGAAAATATGATGCTAGCTTAAGAATTGCTTATGACTATGATCTCTGGACTAGACTTATTACCTTAGGACCAATAGAAAATGTTCCTGAGGTGCTTTATCACTATCGAAGATATAGCGAATCTCTATCCAATAAAAATGAGTATGAAACAGTGAAAGAATTATTTTACTCTTTTTCAAATTATGTTAGAAATACAATTTATAAAGACCGGCAACTATCCCCAAAATTCGTTGTAATTGGAAGTAAAGAAGGCTGTGAATTATTTGTAGAGCAGTCAAAATCCTCAATTGAAATTACATTAATGATTTATAGGGCGGAAAGAAGTTATATTCGACGGCTCAAGTCGTGGTTTAAAAGCAGGAGATTAGATGGAGTAATTTTATTAGGTAATGCACCCTATAAGAGGGAATTGATTACTTCACTACAAAATTGTGGAATGGAATATAATCGCAATATTTTCGAATTTTATAGTGGAGATATGTAATAAAAAATATTTAGTAGGGGGGTAATTCTATGTCATGTAGTTGTCATAATTATCAACATACATTTTTAAGTACTCATGAAGTACTTAATCTTTTAGAGGAAGCGATAAATGATAAGAAAGAATTTTCATTGACTCGATTTTCACATGCGGAAGTTTCTTGTTTAAGTTGGAAACTTAATCGCAAGTTATTTAATATGATGGATGATTTTAGAATATATAATGGTTTTACTGGGTCTGCTGAACATACAGCCAAAAGAATATTAAAATCTATGAAAACAACAAATATAGCAGGATTTGTTAGACAGGATGATCAAAATAAAGGAGCATTTTGGTATGAGAGTACTAAAAGCTTATTTCATCACTTAAACTATATCCCTAAAAAAATATGTTCAGTTTGGGTAACACATGACATGATAGAGGAACAGAAGTTTTGGGAACTCCTTTACAATAAAAAAGTAGCTCTTATCGGTAGACGTGCACAAGAAGCTATACCTTATTTTCAAAAAAATCATGTGAATGTAACTATTGCTTTGCCATTAGAAGGAATGCAGTATATAGAGGAAGTATATAAATCTTTAGTAAATAATAATGATTGGGATATTGCCTTACTAGCTGCAGGTATACCAGCAACTATCTTAACACCAATGTTAGCTAAATCTACTAGGCGTATTGCTATTGATTTCGGGCATGCGCTCGATATGGTAATTGATGGGGAAAGTTTTGATTTTAGTAAATTATTTGAACAGTTTAAGAATGAAAATAACTAGGGATACTCAAAAGGCATTTCTATTATGTAAGGAATAGGTAGGGGCTATTGAAAATATTTCAAGTATTTACAATTATTCTCAAGCTTACCTGTGAGCATGTATCCCCCAGCCATTCAGGGATACCTCTTGAATGAGATAGTCCTTCGAGAAGGAATCAATCCGGGAATAGTAGAGCGCCTGCTCCACAAACCGATCAATCTTATCCAGGCGCAACAAGATAAACGGCGGATATGAAAAGACCGCCGATATTTACATAAACAATGTTCGGCGCATAATTGTCCCGGGATATCGCGGAAATCATCAGTGAAATAAAAATCATAAATACGACATAGAAAGAAATGAAGAGTCGTTTATCGTCCAAATAGTTAAGAAAACTCATCTTATGACATACCCTTCTCCCTTGACGGTGCCGATATAGTCGGGTTTGCCCAATTTCGACAGCTTCTTGCGATGCCTTGTCATATTGACCGTTAGGGTGTTGTCATCCACTAATCTTTCGTCCTCCCATCTTGAATTAGGTGTTTTTATTGTGTGATCATTCTCCTTTAATTCTTTAATTCTGTAAAAAGATTGGGTTTTCGTAGACGGCCATTGATTAAGAAAGTAAAAGCATTACTGGGGGTGGGAGCATTTAGTAACATTAAAATCGTTCTAGAGGAAACAATTCAAGAGTATAAAATAAAGAAAGCAGAACCATAAGAAGACAACGAACTATTGTAAGTTTCATTCTGGACATGTAATTCGATATAAGCATTTCATGTGAAATCTAAACCAGAGCTCTTAGACAATATATAAAAAAGCTCCTTTAAAAACCGTAATTACATAAAATCGGTTTAATTAATATACAAGAAATTATCGAATCGCGGATGAATATTATTATGAATTGGAGGCGATTTTTTGAGTACAGTGATACCGCCTGATGGTATCTATAACACCGTAAAGGATTGGGTTGAAGCAAACGTCGAATCAGTTTCTCAGGGTGTAGTCTTTAAGGAAATTTACCCTGAAACTTCTTTTTCAAGACGTATGAAACGTCCTCCAGCTCGCTACCCAATTAAATTAGAAGGTGGGTCTGTCGGAGTGATTCCAGGCGGACGCGTATGTGGGCTAAATGGAGCGATTGTAACCCCAGATAACCGTCTAATCTGGGATGCTTCGTTAGAATTTGTCCATCCACGCTCCAATCATTCCATTTTTAAAGTAGAAACCTTACCCCCTATTTCACATCAATACGAACAAATAGCAGACCTCACACATGTAGTGGGCAGAAACTATTATCATTGGATGTATGAAGTGTTACCCCGCGTTCATTTACTTCGGGAGAGCGGCCTGCCTGTGGAACGCTATATTATAAAGTCTGAACCTGACTATGTACCTTTTCAATCGGAAACCTTACACCGTCTTAGCATAGCAGATGAGCAATTAATAAAGACCTACGAGGGGTTCCATATTCAAGCCGACCAGTTGGTAGTTGCATCCCAGCCAACGTTTGCAACCAAGTGGGGCTATGACTTTTTAAGGAACACATTCTTAAATGAAGAATCCACTGAAAAAAGGCGGATTTACATTAAGAGAAAATGGTCGCGCATCATTACGAACGAGTCTGACCTATGGGAGATCTTAAAGCCGTATGGTTTTGTACCAGTGGAACTTGAAACCTTTTCAGTCACCGACCAAGCCCGACTTTTTTCATCGGCCGAAGTCGTTGTTGGCGCACATGGTGCTGGCTTAGTTAATTTGACCTTTTGCAGACCAGAGACAAAAGTGATTGAAATTTTCTCGCCAACCTATATCACTCCCCTTTATTGGGCCATTTGTTCTTTTGGAAACTTGAAACATCATTATTTTCTCGGGGATTTCGCAGGAGGCAATCGCACCCAGGAAAATCGAGGATGGACAGGATTAGATAACATTACCATTACCCCGCGCAAGTTTGCAGCCTTCTTAAGAAATTTGAAACTTCAATAATAACTATCCACTTTATTACAGTGGATAGTTATTTATTTATAGCCATACGGATGCTGCTGATGCCAGTTCCATGCAGATTTAATGGTTGCTTTGATATCATATCTTGGGGCCCAGCCAAGTGCGTTTTGAATTTTTTGCGATGATGCGACTAACTGCGGAGGGTCGCCCTTTCGTCGTGGTTGAATTTTCACATTTGCCTTGGCACCGGCCACTTGCTCACAGAGGTGGATCATTTCTAAAACGGAAACACCTCGTTCATTTCCTAAATTGAAAATGTCCGCTGTTTTTTGCCCTTGATGCTGTAGTAAAAATTCTAATGCTAAAATATGGCCAGCCGACAAATCCGTTACGTGAAGATAATCGCGAATGCACGTGCCATCTGGAGTCCCGTAATCATTTCCAAAAATCTCAATATATGGCGACTTCCCTTGTAAATGCCTTAATATATTTGGAATTAAGTGAGTTTCCGGATCATGGTCTTCCCCTATTTCAACAGATGGATGTGCTCCAGCTACATTAAAATAACGAAGGGCAATATAATTGAAATCATGGCTATCTGAAAGACTATTTAACATGGTTTCTATCATTAGTTTAGACTTTCCATAAGGGTTAATCGGGTTCGTCGGCAGTTTTTCATGGATGGTTGATTGATCCGGTATCCCATAGGTTGCACAGGTCGAGGAAAAGATGAAATTTTTAATGTGGTGGTCAATCATTTTTTGCAGTAAGCAAAGTGTCACAGCCACGTTATTTTGATAGTATTTAAGTGGATGGATAACCGATTCACCAACAAGGCAGCTGGCTGCAAAATGCATGACGGCTTCAATTGAGTAAGCTGTAAAAATATGTTCAAGTACCTTAGAATCCCCCACATCCCCATGAATAAATGCTGCCCGTTTATCGACGGCCTCTTTGTGGCCAGTCGATAGATTATCTAAAACTAAAACGGAATAACCCCGATCTGCAAGATCCCTGACAACATGGCTGCCGATATAACCGGCACCACCTGTAACCAAAATCATCGTTGATTCACATCCTTTTTAATCCATAGTAAAAAGAGCATGTGGCAATGCTCTTTTTTAGTGATTAGAAACTCCAAAATAATAAAATCCTAATTTCTTCACTTGGTCCTTATTAATTATATTTCTCCCGTCAAAAATATAGTGGTGCCTCATTAACCGCTTAATACTCTCCCAATTGAGTTTCTTATAATCATCCCAGTCCGTGGCAATCACAAGCGCATCTGCACCCGCGACCGTTTCTTCAATGGTCATAAATTGGTGAGGGGCGCCACTCTCCACCATTGGATCATGCGACTTCACAATCGCTTGTTCTTTTAATAATCGATCAATCAAAATGAAACTAGGAGACTCCCTCGTATCATCTGTATTTGCCTTAAAGGATAACCCGAGCACGGCAATCGTTTTATTTTGTATCTCACCGCCGAGTGCCTGCTTTATTTTTTCAATAAAATAAACAGGCTGTTCCGCGTTGACCTTAACTACAGCCTCAAGAATCGATAAGGGTGTTCCTTGTTGATTAGCTATGTGGATGAGCGCATTGACATCTTTCGGAAAACATGAGCCGCCGTAACCCATCCCCGCATTTAAGAAATGCGGGTTAATCCGGTGGTCCAGCCCGATTCCGTTTGAGACGTCTTTCACATTGATGGAAAGTTTGTCACATACCCTTGCTAACTCATTGATATAGGAAATTTTTAATGCGAGAAAAGAATTGGCTGCATACTTAATCATTTCAGAGGCTGTTGGGTGGGTTTCGACGATTGGGCAGTGGAAGTCTTTATATAATTCTCTCATGATGGTTTTGGCTGTTTTACTTGTTGTGCCGATGACGATTCGATCGGGATGGAGCGCATCGTGAAGGGCGGAACCCTCGCGCAGGAACTCTGGATTAGAGACGACATCGAACGGAATGGGTGCCGTTTGATGTACTTTGATAACGCTTGTCACTAACTCAGCGGTACCGACTGGCACGGTACTTTTCGTAACAATCACCTTGTATTGGTTGATGTGTTGACCAATCGATTTTGCGACATTTTTGACAAAGGTAAGATCTGCGCTGCCATCCGTTCCCTGCGGGGTACCGACACAAATGAATATCACGTCATTCTCTTTCATTGCTGTTTCCGTGTTGTTTGTAAAAATAATATTACGGGCTTGGGTATGCTTTTTTAGGAGGCTTTCAAGGCCTGGCTCATAGAAATGCAGGTTGCCTGCCTGCAAAGCTTGAATCTTACGCTCATCAAGGTCGAGTCCGGTCACTTTGTGCCCATGTTCGGAAAAAATAAGCCCTGTGGTGGTTCCCACATAACCTGTACCGACAATTAAGATGTTCACTGCTGTTGTTTCCCCCTCGGTCCACAGATATAATTAATCAACTCTACATACTCTGACATTTTAGCGATATCAAAGCACGTTCCGTCTATCTCCAGCCCATAGCTTTTATAAGCTTTCGCCATTTCTTTAATAGCATCAGTTAATTGAATTTCTCCGCCTACACCTGGTTTTACATTTTCAAGATAATTGAAAATGATGGGGTCAAAAATATATCGGCCAATTACCGCTAGATCCGATGGTGGGGACTTTTGCGGCTTTTCAACAATGTCCTTAATGATATATTCTTTGTTTTTTATGAGTTCTGGTTTAATTACCCCATAGTTCTTCAATTGGTCCTGGTCCAGTTTTTTAACACCGATTATATTCCCCTGGTGTTTGGTGAATATATCGATTAACTGTTTTAGTGGTTGCTTCTCGTTAGCAAGAATAATTTCATCTGGGAGCAGGACAGCAAAAGGTTCATTTCCGACAAACTGCTTTCCTAGGAGGACCGCATCCCCTAATCCGCGTGCATAGGACTGGCGTACATACTGAAAATGGACATTGGGAAGGGCGATTTCCTTTAATAAGTGCGTTTTATCCTTTTCTTCTAAGTAGGTCTCCAACTCTACCGACCGGTCGTAATAATCGAGAATCATATTTTTTGATCTGGAGACAACAATTAATATTTGCTCAATTCCTGATTTAATCGCTTCTTCCACGATAAAATCTAAGGCCGGCCTTCCGCAAATGGGCAGCATTTCTTTCGGCAGAACTTTCGTGATTGGCAAGGTTCTGGTTCCATACCCTGCTGCAGGAATGATTGCTTTTCTTACCATGTTCTTCCCTCCTAGCGAACTAGTATTAGATTATTCCAAAAAGGAAGAAGGGGAAGGTTATCCAACAGAAACGGGCGCTAAAATGGGTGGTTGTCCAAATACCGTGGGGAAGAAGGCCAGAGGAGATCAATTTGAATATAGTGGAGCGGAGGCAAACGAGTAGTGGGAGCGGATAATGAAGGTGACAAATGTCATCTTCTTAAGAAAATGAGATGATTTATGGGTAGATTATTTAATAGAAGATTAGATACTGACACTTGGATGGTTTTTTTAAATGGGGAAATGACCATGTTTAATAGGCAGGATAGAGGATATTAACAACGTTATCAACATTTATTACCGGGATATCCACATGATCGTCGGTGATATCCACAATTTTTCACCATTTATACACAGATAATGTGAGTGAACTTTGGCTAAATATAAACTAATTACCAGCGATTGAAATTATCCACAAAACCCACAGTTTTATCCACAAAATTAACAAATTTACCCACAATTCACTTTAATATATCCACATTTCCTATGGATACTATCCACATTTTTCATTACAAAAGGCCTAGTGGAAGGGCTAGGCCTTTGTGATTATCTGTTTGAGCCTTCTTCAGGATTTTCACTATCGTACCGTTCAACAATTTCCGTAAGTTCGCCCGTATCGCCTTTTGCATTTATAATCTCAAAAATTTCATTTAATCCTTCACTCGTTTGCTCATCGTTCTTTTTCATCTCGGTACCCCCTTTTTTTATAGAATACCCAAATTCAAAGGAAACCATTTCTGGGGAAATATGTCGAAAACATTCTTATCCCACGTGACAGTATTCTTCTTTTTTCCGCGCGATTATTTGCTATCTTATAAGAAAAAATCATCGAATGGAGGGCAATTGTATGTATTTTGAATGCTTGTTAGATACCATATTGGGGGAACGACAAATTTTCCATATTATCGATTGCTCGATCTGTGGATTTGAGGAAATCTATTATGAAAATCCTGCTGCAAAGCAACTGATTGGACGAGCTTGCTCTAACTGTAACTTTGTCCAGAGATTTGAATGACCAAAGGCAGATGCACTGAGCATTGCGACTGGAGCGCTCCAATTAAATAGAGCTTGGATTGGTCCAAGCTCCACTTTCATCAATGAACGATGGCTCCTCTTAACTGGTTAATTCCAAACTCCAAATATCCTTTTAAACAAGTTAGCATATAAACCCAGCCTTCTTTATTATCCAGCAGATGACTCATCAACTCATCATCATCTTCTTTAAATCCTTCTTCAACAATTTCAATGATAGTGCTCGATTCATCCAATTCTTCGAGTGATATCGTGACAATATTTCCTTCTCCATTTGTCCCCCACCGGAACATGATTTTCTCATTTGGCTCGACTTCGATTACATCGATATCGACTTGGGCATTGTATTCCTCATATCTAAGTGTAACGGTCTGCCCCTGCTCCCATCGAGCACCTGATGAGAACCAGAAATTCTTGATTTTTGCAGGATCAACGAAGGCTTCAAATACCTCATGAGCAGGTTTCATGATCTTAAATTTTGTACGATTGTACATTTCGGGAAATCCCCTCTCTTTCAATACATTCCTATATGTAATGGTTGTCCTATTGCTCTATTTTATACCATTCTATCTGTTAAAAAATCCTTTTTAATCTATAAAAAAGCCAGTATTCCAAAATACTGGCTTTAAATAGATATAGGTTCGTTTACATTTTTAAAGCAAATTCAAGAACTTTACTATTATGATAACTGGATTTAACGTTTAGCTTTGCTCTTAACTCTTCATCCAAACAATCTTGCTTTAAGAGTTCGTTGTGGCGGTGCTGAATTAAATGGTAGTAATATTTTCCCTTTATAAACAT
>NZ_JBALOS010000208.1:2202-7057 GCF_036962765.1 Neobacillus drentensis | reverse complement strand
CTATTTGGGGTCAGGGAAATTTCTTGTCCAATTTTATCAACTTTATCTTATTTATTAGTTACTTTTTAATTCCATGGACAGCCATTAACCTCATTGATTTTTACGTCCTGCGTCACTGGGAGTATAGTATTAAAGATATTTTTGATTTAAATGGGAAGTACGGAAAAGTAAACAAAATTACTGCTATATCGTTCCTCGTTTCTATTATCGCCGAAGTTCCATTTATGAACACCTCTTTCTATGTAGGACCTGGTGCGAAAGCAATGGGGGGAGCCGATATAGCCTGGATATTAGGATTGGTGGTTCCATCAGTACTCTATTATGTATTGATGAAAAGAAAATTGAAGGATCCGGTCCAGGTACCAATCCCGTATGAAGAGAGTAAAACATCGTAAAATTAGTTAAGTAATGAAGTAGAAAATAGATTTATTTTTTAAGGGATAGAGAGCGGGAATATGTGATTCCTTTTCTATCCTTTTTTTGTTCACTAGACTTCTGAAGTACCGATTACCTTAATTAAATCCTTTCAAACATTTGGATCTGCACCCCAAAAAACAGGAAAATCTTATTTGGAAAATATCTTTATGAGAAAAGAGGAATTACTTTGAGTAAGAAATTTGAAATTCCTAACCCCAATTCGATGCCCAGATTTTCGGGAATCCATAGTTTTATGAGATCACCTTACCAGCAGGAAATAGACCAAAAAGATTTTGTCATTCTGGGTTCATTACAAACCTCCACTTAAATAATGGTATAATATTCCTGGGCTAATAATAGCAAAAGTTAAAGAGGATTGAATACAAGGAACTTTATACTTGAAATGTACAAAGTATTCATTTTATGGGAGGAATTGAAATGCCGCAATTAATTTTTAAAGGAATTACAGTTGATAAAGTAAAAAAAATTAGTGCTCCTTTGGTTCAGGAACTAGCAGACCTTTGTAATTGTGAAACTGACAATTTCACATTAGAAATAATCCACTCTACTTTTGTTTTTAATCAAGACGAAGTCCCTGGATTTCCATTCATAGAAGTGAAATGGTTTGATCGTGGCCAGGAAATTCAGAATCAATTTGCAAAAATTATGACGAAACACATTCTTTCACTTGGTATTCCCGAGGTGGAAATTGCCTTTACTGTATTTCTAGAGTCTGCTTATTATTTGAATGGTAAGAATTTCGAATAATAATATTTTTTGATAGACCATTAGAACCAAAAATTTTGTTAAAGATTTAAAATCTGAAGGTTAAGAAATTATTAATCAGATGGGGGAATTTAGGTTGATAGTGCCAGACACCACCCAGGTTATGTAGCGGGGAATTAAGAGGTTGATTCAATTTCAAATAATTGGGTGTGGAAAGAGAAGCGTTGATTTTGACCAAACTAAATATTTTTTCTTTAACCGCTCCTGGCTATTTTTAATTTATCAAGAAGATATAATGATAAAAATCCTTTTTTCATAAAAGAATTTCCAGTATGATAAAAATAGCTTTAATGCCCATAAAATCAATTAAGGTCAGATAGGTGATTGTGATTGAAACATAATGTAACAGTATATGATATTGCTAAAGAGGCGGAAGTGTCGGTATCGACGGTTTCTCGCGTTTTAAATGGGACAGCACCTGTTAAAGAAAGTACACGAGAAAAAATCATGGCTCTGATTAATAAATACCAATTTCAGCCTAATGCGTTAGCAAGAAGCCTTACAAAAAAGGAAACAAAAATGATTGGTGTTATTCTCCCTGACATTACCAACCCATTTTTTCC
The DNA here is from genome assembly GCF_036962765.1 of Neobacillus drentensis. Taxonomy (GTDB): domain Bacteria; phylum Bacillota; class Bacilli; order Bacillales; family Cytobacillaceae; genus Neobacillus; species Neobacillus drentensis_C. The sequence continues at coordinate 5,291 of NZ_JBALOS010000208.1, read as the reverse complement.
TGAAGTTTTTTGGGGGGTGGAAAATGAGGCGAATAGTAAAGGATACACATTTTTCTTATGTAACACTTCTGGCCAACCTGAATTAGAATCTCAAAGTCTAACTATTCTTAGAGAAAAACAAGTCGATGGGATTATTTTTATGGGTGGACGAATCAACCTGTCCAATTGCTCACAAGAATTGGCAAAAGAAGTTGAAGATATCGCCAAAAAGATTCCAATCGTTCTGGTCAATGGAAATCTTCCTGGTAGCTCCTTACACAGAGTAATCATAGATGAGGGCAAAGGTGCCGAAATGCTCACACATCATTTAATTGATTTAGGTCATAATGATATAGCGTTTTTTGGTGGATATAATTATGTGTCTACCACTACACAAAAGGTCAAAGCTTTTAAAAAAATGATGAAAGCCAATGGATTAAAAGTACCAAATGAATGGATTTTATATGGAGATTTTTCTATGGATGCAGGAAAAAAGATGATGGCTGAAATTTTAAAAAAAGAGAAAATACCAACTGCCATATTTTGTGTAAATGATGTGACGGCCGTTGGGGCCGTCAAAGTAGCAGTAGAGGCTGGTTTAAAAATTCCTGAAGATATGGCTATCGTTGGCTTTGATGATACGATTCTTGCCATTACAGTCATTCCCGAACTAACGACGGTCTCACAAAAGAGCTTAGAACTTGGAAAAAATGCAGTGAATGTCCTGCATAAATTAATCAATAATGAAAAAGTAAAAAAGGTAACCGTGATCGAACCTAAACTTGTAATTAGGAACAGTACTTTACCAAAAAATCGCTAAGTTAAACCAAGTTGGATAAAGGATATTGACACATCAAAAATCAGCATGTACTATTTACTTATCAGTTGTTTGAAAATTATGTATATTTAAAAAGTGCGCTTGATTTTTTTTGCTTGTTAATGAAACCGATTTCATGAAATGGGTTTCATTAATAAAAGAACTCTAACTTGAAAGGGGTGGTTATTCTATAATGATTGTCCTAAGGTATTGAACAATGGAAATGGATAAAACATTTCCATTGTTTTGGTCCTCTTAGAATAAACATCTATGAAACAATCGTTCTATCGAGATTTATTGAAAATAGTAAGGAGGGGTATAGTTGTTAAAGAAAAACAAAATATTTTCAACTCTTTTGGCTTTGATCCTCATTGTTTTACCCGCGTTGTCAACTAGTAAACCTGTTTCTGCTGATACTGTGAATATGGATTCAGATATTCTGTATTTTGTAAATGCAGGTGATGGCACACCTGGCACCGTTGAAGGAACTGACAAAATGGGTCTTTATTCTAGTAAAACGGAGCAGATGTATGGTGAAGATGAAGTTACAGGGAAAAAGTGGGGTTTGGTAACCACTACTAGTGGTACTAGTGGTTCTAGTAGCAGTGATAAATTAGGATCTCTTCGATATTATAATGGTCCGCAAGTCCGTGATAAGGCATTAGTATATAAATTCGAATTGCCCAATGGTGACTATGACCTTACTCTAGGATTCAAAAATCCATGGAGTGGACGAAGTGTCAATATTATCAGTGAGGGACAAAATCTATCAAATGGAGATTATGATATTGGAAGCAATTCCACGGTAAAAGAGGTCGAATATCAACAAATTACTGTTAACGACGGAGAATTAGAAGTTAAGATCCAGGGACCTTCTACAGGAAGCTTATCAAACTATAATGATCCACTCGTTAATTACATTATTGTCAAGAAGTACCAAGCGATTCCTCTTTTTGATTTGGAAACAAAATTAGCATCTGCAAAAGAAGAAGCGCAAAAAACAGAAACTTACACTAAATACAGTTTAGCGGAACTTAATAAAGCCATTGAACAGGCAGATGATTTGGTTAAAAATATCAATGAAAATGGGTTAGATATTAACACGAAAACAGTTCAGGCACAAATACGGGCAAGTTTGAAGAACTTAGATACGGCATTAGCAGGACTTATCGTATTCGCTCCAAACGATTCTTTTCGACCTGGACAGGTTTGGACAGATACATATGGTGCTCCAATCCAGGCACATGGCGGCGGTATCATGTATGACGAGGAAACGAAGAAATATTATTGGTACGGTGAAGATAAAACCAACGGATACCTTCCCGCTAGAGGCGTTAGGGTTTATTCATCAACAGATCTTTATAACTGGAAAGACGAAGGACTCGCTCTAACAGCAATAGAATCGATGGACCAATTTGAAACAGATCCACTTATCTCCAAACTTTATGAAGGCAGAGAAGATAAAGCTGATATTAAAAATGATATAGGTACAGACAGGATTATTGAAAGACCAAAAGTAATCTATAATGATAAAACAAAGAAATATGTGATGTGGATGCATACCGATGGTCCATCTGTTACGTCAAATGCAAACTATGCAAAGGCGGAAGCAGGCTATGCATTAAGTGATTCTCCTACTGGACCTTTTGTCTATCAAGAAAGTAATCGTATGGACCGAGTTCCTGAAGGTGCGGAATATAATGGACAGCCAAACCAGCCTGGTATGGCACGTGATATGAACTTGTTCAAGGATGACGATGGTACAGCCTACCTAATTTATTCCAGTGAAGAAAACATGACGATTTATATTTCGAAATTGAATGATTCCTATACGGATATCGTAGGCTGGCATAAGGACGGCAAGGTCGAACGCGATACCACATACAAATCTGTCTATGGTGAGGATTATGTAAGAGTATTTCCAGGTGCACAGCGTGAGGCACCTGCGATGTTTAAATATAATGGAAAGTACTATTTAATAACTTCTGGTGCGACAGGATGGGCGCCGAATTCAGCAAGATATACGGTTGCTGATGACATATTCGGAGAATGGAAGCCTATGCGCGATCCTGCAATAGGTGAGAAAGCTTCCACAACATTTGATTCACAAAGCACCAATGTTATTACAATTGATGCTAAAAAAGGAAAATTTATATTTATGGGTGACAGATGGAAGGAAAGCGATTTAAAGGATTCTCGATATATTTGGCTCCCAATCGAATTTGGCCAAGGAGACGAAATTAGTTTGCAATGGCTTGACGAATGGAAACTGGATACTCTAGACAGAATGGGG
>NZ_JBALOS010000208.1:0-2193 GCF_036962765.1 Neobacillus drentensis | reverse complement strand
CAGTTAATACGGAGCTGCCAGCAAAAGTATCTGTTGATCAAGTACCTAATTTACCGAAAAAGATTAATGTGACCAATTCAGAAGGGATCCAAATGGACACGCCCGTAACATGGGACGTCAATGTGGAAGCATTCTCGAAGCCTGGAACTGTTGTGGTTGAAGGGACTCTCTCTGAATTAGCTAATAAAGTGATTAGAACAAAGATATTAGTTTTGCCGGACCATGTAAGATATTTTGTTCATGGCGGCGGGGCGAAAACGAATGATTATGAAACATGGTCATCTTATATGCAAGGTACACTCCTTAATAAAGATGTCATCGATCAAAAGTATGACCCAGCAAATGGACAAACATGGGGATTTATCGGGGATCGGACAAAACCGTCGGGCAGTAACAGTGGTGATTTATTTTCTTCATTACGTTACCTTTTAAGTAATTCCGGTGATGATCTCTCATATAAGTTTGATTTGAAAAATGGTAAATACACTGTATATACTGGACTCTACGATCCGTGGTACAGTTCAACTAAGGGAAGCAGAAAAGCAGATATATTAATTAACGGTGAAACCAAAACGAAGGGCTATGTATTTACGAGTTCTTACGATGTCAAAGGCTATAAAAATGTGAACCTAACGGATGGGAAACTTGACCTCACTGTTCGCAGGGTAACTGGTTCACCTGATCCTCAAATCAGCTGGATTATGATTGTGGAAGAAGATACAACATCTCCTGTAATCACAGTAACTGGTAATAAGGAAAGTTATACTGTTGATTCAAATATATCTATCACTTGCAGTGCAATGGATGATTTGTCTGGAATGGCTTCCGTCGAATGCCCGTCAATAGAAGGGCCGGCATATGAATATAGTGTAGGAGTAAATAAATTCACAGCCAAAGCTATTGATCATGCAGGTAATGCAACAGAAATAGAATTTCAATTTACGGTAACTGTGGACTTTGATAGTTTAAGCCGATTAACCGAATCTTTTGTAACGCAGACGGGGGTTGCTCATTCGCTGACTACCAAACTTAATGGAGCAAAAGAAGCAGCAGCGAAAGGTAATCAGAATGCTGCAGAAGGTAAACTTAAAGCGTATGTAAATGAGTTATCTGCTCAAAGTGATAAGTCAATAACGAAAGAAAAGGCAAATCTATTAATTTCTTTGTCGGGAAATTTGTGAAATGAAGTAAATGTTACTTGAACATAAAAAGTGTCAGGCACGATCAAATCTAGATCGTGCCTGACACTTTTTTAATGTGATTTTTTCAACACAAACCAGCTAACTTTGCATGTATAGTTGCAAAAAATGTTAGTTCAGTTCCTTGTTTAATCTAACAAGGGGCTTTTTTTATTACGGTAGAATAGTAAAAGAATTCAGGTAATTTAGGCAGGGTGCCAAGTCATCTGTGTACAAATATTAAAAGCAGAAAGCAATTGCACCGATAATGATTAATAAAATAAACAACACTATTATTATGATAAAACTTTCACACCCACGAACATTAACACAATGTCCATGAACAGGAGTCGCATAGCCGTAAGACAACGGAGGCTGGGGAATAACATTAGAGTGATCAATAAATGTTGGGATCGCGTTATTATACATTCAAACACTACCTTTCAATTGTATGGAGAGTAATTAGGCTAATACCCTATATCATATACTTGGAGATGAAATTGGAGCCCGTATATATAAAATTTTTGAGGGAGTGCCTGTCATAACCTGAGTATAGAAGATTTTTGTCAAAATAAAAAAGTGCTTCCATCATTCAGTGATTGTATGGAGATTGCACTTTTTTTGAAAATTTTTCAAAGGGAAACTGTCATAAAGACAAAACGACAAAAATAGTCCAATTTACGTGAACATGATGCTAAATGCTTCCAAAAGAAAAAAGAGAATTCTAACCTAATAAATAAATAAACCTTTTATTCATCTATCTCATTTAAAGCAGGACATATAGTCTGAATGATTAGTTTTTTTTCAACAGTATTGACAGTTTTTCAACATAATTATAGAATAGCACTGACATATATGAATCTATATATTTTAATACGGTTGAGCGGAAGTTCAACTAGACCAGCTTACTATTACACTTACAATTCCATAGCATAACATCTTACTTTCAAAAGTAGGATTGAAAAATTTCGGGAGTAATGATCGTAATGTAATTGTTTTTTTTTACAATTATTTG
>NZ_JBALOS010000207.1:18345-23815 GCF_036962765.1 Neobacillus drentensis | reverse complement strand
CCATTTAAAAACATAGATATTGCAAGAATAATTCCAATAATTCCAGAGTAGAAAAAATTTACGGGATATGTCGTAAAAGATAAAAATACGATAATTATCATCGGGATAATCAATATAAATTGAGTAATTACAATCTGCTTTACTCTGTTCTTTAAAAAACGGTCACTTAATTTCATATCAGTAGTCTCCAATAAGTAAAATCTTTATTATTGAATTAAATTTTAAATGTGTCACTATTCCATCTTACACTCAAGCCCCCGTTAATTGAACAAGATTTTACCAATGCATAAATCTTATTTTTCAGACCTTCTTTTTAAAAACTAATAAAAGCAATAAAAAAATGCCCCATTGTATTAAAAATCCACCAATTGAATTTTCGCTGAAAAAATTATGAATGCCATTGTTACGAAGTATAGAACGAATAACAACGGTAAGAATTACAGTAATAAATAAAGAAATTGCTAATTTTTTTGTGGTCATAAAGTTACTCCATTTTAGTTTGTCTTTGAATATTTATCAAAGATAACTTTTTCTTTGTTATGAACAAGAGTATTGTACAATACCCATCATTATTTTTATATGGAAATTTAGTCATTTATTTAATTCTTCTTGTTGAACTAAACTGCTTCGATAGTTGAAGAAGAAATTTTATACTTTCTTATCTTTTAACAAATATCAGCAACCACGGCTGCGACGATTTCTCCATATTGTTTTTTCTAATTTCCTCCATACTACCTGATATTTATCTCCACAACCACACACCATATAATAACGGAGGTGAATTTTATGCGAGAACAAGGTCATAAACTATCAAGAAAATCTGATAATTATGTCGAAGGCATTCCATATTTAGATACAAGTAAGAACCCTTCAACACAGTCTAATTATGCTGGTGGCAGTTCTTATTTAGACACAAGTGAGGATCCTTCAACACAGTCTAATAACGCTGGCGGCACTTATTTAGATACAAGCGAGGACTAATCAACACAGAGCTATAGAAAGATACTACAGACCCAATTCAATATTAAATCGTATAGAAGTAGCTAGTAATTGAGTGGCAATGCATTGAAGGAAAGAACAATATTATTAAATAAAAAAGACCGTCTTTGACGGTCCTCCTCTTGTTCAACTAATGCACCCGTTAGTGAAATAGCAAAAAAATTAATACCTTACTCTGGAAATCCTTGGCGTAATGCTTCTAAGAATATGTCGGCTATTCCATTAGGGTTTCCATTTTTCGTTGCTTCTTCTGAAAACCAAGAATATTCCAAATCGTGAATAACGATGGGTATTTCTCTTTTAAATGTATTACTAATAACTTTATTATCGTGCAATCTTTTTGCTACATTAGAAACTATTTGCAATAGCTCATAATATCCGTTTGGTCCTTTTCCTATATAATTATATTCATCATCATACATTAATGTTTCGTCCTCGTACCCAATATCTTTTATGCCATTTTCCTTATACCATTGTAATAAAATGGCTGTTGATTCTTCATCACCAATAATTTCAATTTCATCTTGTCTCCAAAAGGCATAATTCCATCTCTGCTCACTAAGCTGTGAACTATGCTCACAATCTTCTTCGGTATTATAACTTATTGCAAAGGTAGGAATATTTTCTGAAGCTTCATTTGTATGTACAAAAAAAGATAATGCATATATTCCTTCCTCATCCCAACTCTCAATAATGGGTTCTATCTTATTGTACAGATAATCTGTTAAATCTATCATCTTATTCCTCCTACGAATGTAGATAAGTTCTTTTCATAGTATTATCATATTTATATTTACTCCTTAACCTTCCCACATTGCTCTTCTTTATTAAATTAAACTGCTATGTTAGCGGAACAAGAACAGCGATTGCTCTTATTGAACAATCGTTTAAAGGAGTTACGTTTTAGTGAGAGAAAAACGAATCAACAGATAAATAAGTTGAACAATAGCCTACTAAATCACACGTAAAAAAGGGGGTGTTATTCGCCGCCATCATCACCCCCATCTTCATTGTCCTCGTTATCAATACCATCGATGATTCCATCATTATCATTATCATTGAAAAAGTCCTTAATGGTATCTAAAAAGCTTTTTTTCTCACTTTCATTTTCAATAGAGTGATAACTACTCATAAAATTTTGTAGTGTAATTACTTGAACAGACTGTTGTTTATTTCTCGAAAAAAGGTAAAGAAAAGTAATAACAATAATAATTATTAGGAGTATTATTAGAGCCAGAATTACAAATTTATTCAAAATAGCAACAACCCCTTACTTGTCCTATATTAATGAGTATGAAATTTTTGTGCTTTAATAACAAATTTTAACAGAATTTAAAAGAAAAACGCTGTTGCGTTAACAACAGCGTTTACCTGCTACCTTAGATATAGAATATCTTCAATCTTAAATGCCTTATCCGTCATACCAAACTGCCCCGTTAGTGGAACAAGAAAAGCTGCCAAAATGACTGCCCCGATCTTGAACTATTGCACCCCGTTAGCTTAAGTACATTTGTTCACAATCTGTTGTAGTTTCTTTTAGTTGAAGAAAGAGGATTTATTCGTCTTTTGAAGCATACTTAGAAGAGTTATTATTAAATGATTTATGTAAACTATTTAGTAAATACAATCCTCTAAAAAGAATCCCAACAATAATACCAAAAGCAATAACTCCAGCAACTTGCGGAGGACCTATCATAAGTAATAAGAAGCCTAAAATTGCACTTAAAACAATGGATAAAAACAAATACATCATTATCTCTTCTTCCATAAAATTATTTTATCTATTTAATAATTCCTCCTGAATTACAAGAATCCCTTCTTATTAATTTGCCCTTCAGTGGAACAAGAAAAAGAACTGCCGCAGCCGCTCCCTTGTTTATTCTTGCACCCGTTATTTGAAATAAATTATCACAAGGTTAAATGGGAAATAACCCAATTTATGTTTAAATAAATACATAAATCTAGTACCCGTTAGCTAAAGAAAAATTACTCTGTATCTCTAATTTGTGAGAATGGGAAAAAAACAAACTCACTTTGCCCTACTATTTCTTCTTTTGTGAAGTACCCTAAACCATTACGACTATCCTTACTTTTTAATCTATTATCACCCATAACAAAAAATTTGTTTTTAGGTACTGTAATTGGTCCAAAATCGCCAGTTAATTGACTACCCATTTGTTTAGCAAGTTCACGATTTTGTGAAAGATAGGGTTCTTTGAATAAAATACCATTAATAAATAAATTATCATTTTTCATTAAAACCGTATCTCCTGGAAGTCCGATGATTCTTTTTACATAGTTTGCTTCCTCCCCTTTAATAATGACAATTTCTCCTCTACTAAAACTATCTGTCAAATTTAATTTGTTTACAAAGATTTTTTCCTGATTATGTAGCGTAGGTTCCATTGAAGCACCATCCACTACGTATGGTGCAAATAGGAATGTTCTTACAACAAATGCCACTCCAAATGCAATGAACAACGATTTGCCCCAACTTTTCAATTCCCCATTTGAATTTAATTTCATTAGTTAACCCAACTCCTTAATTTTTCTCCTAATAAAACATTCTCCATTTACGATTAAAACACCTTTTTATTGTCATATTCTTCCTTCCTTATTAAACTAAACTGCACCGTTAGTTTAAGTACAATTCTTCACAATCTTTATTTCCTATTAATATAAATATCCATTATCCTTTATAAGTTGCCATTTAGTGGTTACCCAATGATTAACATTTTATATCAAAACGGTTAAACTAAGTTCTACATTATATAATTTCGTCCTTACTTATTAATACACCTATAATTGATTCATTTTATTTATTAAGTCGTTTTTACTTGGATTGGTATACAGAAGCGTGGTATATATATTGGAGTGGCCGGCCTGGTTCGCAACCTCGTGTACGCTTAAACCACATTTGATAGCGTGAGAACAAAAGAAATGACGTAGATCGTGGGGTGTAATTTCTTTTCCTAGCTTCTGGCTATATTCATTGAAAAGTTTATTTACTGTTGTTCTATCCAACCGCTTATTTCGGTTGCTGACAAAAATAAACTCATTTTCAATTCCTTGTTTTTCTCGCTCTTTTAACCACGATTGAAGGGCAGTTTTTACTTTATCGTTCATAAAAACAGTTCTTGTTTTGCTTCCCTTTCCATCTTGTACAAGAATTTCACGAGAAATGATGTTAAAGTCGTTCATTTTGAGGTTTAGAGCCTCCGAAATCCTTAAGCCCGCATAGGAAAGTAAGCTGACAATTGCATAATTCCTCTTATTTTCACTATCAAGTATCATTTGCCGGAATTTCTCAACGTCCTTAAATTCTACTTTGGCCAGTGAAGCGTATTGTTGCTGCACTTTCACATAATCCTTCTTTGTTAAAACCATTTCTTCCTGCACTTTTGTTTCAATAAGGAACTCATTAAACTTTACCAATGCATTCAGCTTCGTATTTATGGTTTTTGGTTTGGAGTTCTTCACCGTTTTTAAAAAGGAGATGTACTCCCGAACATTCTCTCGATGCAGTTTCTTAAAAGCTACATCCTTTGATTGATCAAACCAAGTTAGAAAACCAAATACCGATTGGATATACCCTTTAATGGTATTATCGCTTTTCGCATCTTCCTCGAGATACTTTGTAAATAAATCTATCATATTTTTCCCCTCCCAATAAACTATGTTGAATTAATTTTCTATACCCTTCTATTAAACTATGTTGAATTATTTACCAATATAATACTATTTTATCATCAAAAGTCAACATAGTTTATCTTATGTTGAATATATTTTCAAACACAAAGACGAACTAAGTTAAATCTTAGTCCGTCAGAATATTTAACCTTTACCTTGTTCTAAAAAGTTTTACTTAACCTTACTCTTTGCTTCCTGATTTAGATGATACAAGTTCTTTGAAAGAATTTAGCAACCATTTTGTAAAACCGTTAGTTTTTTCTTCTGTATCATTAAGTTCTTGTTTTATCTTATCAATTCGTTCATTCCACCTATCTATTCTTTCTTGATTATAATCTTCCTTAGCTTCTTCTTTTTCAAGATTTTGTATTAAGATATTAAATTCCTTTAGTAAAATTTCTCTTCTGCTTTCTCGTATTTTCTTTTTTTCATCACGGTCATCATCAAGCTTTCCTTTAATTATTTCAATTAATACTGGTGCTGCTGCTTTGGCAGTTTCCGCAAGAAATGTAGTTGCAATTTCTTTTCCAATTGAGCCATTACTATTAGAAGAACTGCTATTTAAACTATTACTTTCAACTATTTGAACATCCTTAGGATCAACTTTTATAATATCTACTTTTTCAGATACTGAATTTTGACTCATATCGTTCCCCCATTACATCAATAATTGTTTAATATTCCAATTGATATGATTTTGTAAGAGTATTTAATTACTTGCAGACCACTACCAGATAATACTTCAACTTTTACCAAACTTACCTAAATTATACAATAGGAA
>NZ_JBALOS010000207.1:0-18330 GCF_036962765.1 Neobacillus drentensis | reverse complement strand
TAACTAAACTGATCGTGTTAGTTGAAAAAGAAAAAAGACCGCGGCAGCGATCCTCGTGGTGTTGCTGCGGCAGCATCTTTTTTATTATTTAGCTAATGGTTCAGATAAGTGGAAGAAGAATAATGCTAATGCAGAGGGTTGGTTATTTTTTACTATTTTCGGGTAATTAGATATGTCCGTTCATAGTCCTTTGCTTGGCGAATTTAGATTTCCTTCAAATCGACTAAGCCATATGTTAAAAAAATTTATATAATATTCAAAATTATTTTAATAAAAAGAAATATCACTAGCTCTTGAAAAAACAAAAATAACAAAAATAAGAAAAATATAATGACCTCGGTAAAATAAGTTAACATAAATAAATTCTATTAATCTAAGAAAGAGGCGAAAAATATGTTTAATAATATTGAAGATTATCCTATTATCCTAACAGCATCGCACATTGCGGATATATTAAGTGTTTCCAAACCAACAGCATATGAATTGATGGATCAAGATTCGTTTCCACTAATCAAAATCGGGCGAAGTAAAAGAGTCTTAAAAGATCAGTTTTTTTTATGGCTATCAAAACAACAAGCTAGTTGAAAATAGCAATTAAAACTTCGCTGAGAAGAATTTCAGTTTACTTTAAAAGAAATGGTAAAAAAGTGGTAAAATTTAATTAGACCACTTGCTTACCTTTCTACTGACACGAATAAATAGAAAATGTTGGAGGTAAGTAAAATGAGTGAATACGCCTATAAAAGGGGAAAAACCTGGACGTATATGGTTCGGGTAAAAGATCCTGTTACCGGTAAAAGTAAACAAGTATCAAAAGGAGGTTTTCCACTTAAAAAGGATGCTCAAGCAGCTGCACGAAAGTTTCTAGCTGAAGTAGATAATAACGGATACAAAGAGCCTAGCAAAGAAATATTTTCCTCCTATATAGAGCATTGGTTCACCCATTATAAAAAACGAATTAAGGAGACTACAGCTTCCAGTAGGAAATATGTATTGGATAAACATTTAATAAGAGAAAATCCCTTTGCTCAGAAGCCTCTTTCAAAAATTACAACTGAAGATATCGATACTTTTTATGACCTTAAAATTGATGAGGAATACAGTGCAAGTAGTATAAAAAAATTACACCAGTTGTTGAATCAAGCATTTGAACAAGCTGTAAAATGGGGAAGAATCTCGGTCAACCCGGTATTAAATGCTACTCCACCAGCCGTTAAAAGAGAGGAAATGAAAATATGGTCAATCAATGAAATTCATACTTTTCTAAAGGCGTGCAAAGGAGAATCTCAGTATTTGACTTTTAAATTAGCTATTTATACTGGAATGAGAAAAGGCGAAATTCTTGGCCTAAAATGGAGCGATATTGACTACGAAAAAAAAGTCATCCAGGTACAAAGAACACTTTCTTACATTCCAAACGAAGGTTATTTCTTAACAACTCCAAAAACCGTAAAGTCTATACGTCAAATACCCTTTTCAGATGACATATTAAATGATTTATTTGCTCAAAAGGAACTTCAAGAGAGATGGAAAAAACGGCTTGGAGAAGCTTTTCAAGATCAGGACTTAGTTATTTGTACTGAGACTGGTTCTACACAAGATCCGCGGAATGTGTTAAGAGTTATGAAACGTATTCGTGAATCCGTCAACGTTATTCAGATTAGGTTTCACGATATTCGACACACCCACGCTTCTATTCTAATTAATGAGGGCGTTGATATTGTCAAAATATCAGCTCGTTTGGGGCACTCCAATCCTAGAATTACATTAGAGACATACGCTCATTTAGTTCCAAATGTTGATAACGAGGTGGCTGATATCTTTCAAAAAGCTGTTCAACTACCGTGTTAGCAAAAACGTTAGCAAATTCTATCTTCAACGGCAACATAGAAGGAAAAATAAAAATAAAAAAAGCTGAAACCCTTGAGTAATCAAGGATTTCAGCCTTTCAAAATCTGATGACCTGTGAGGGGTTCGAACCCCCGACCTCAACCCTGTCAAGGTTGCGCTCTCCCAACTGAGCTAACAGATCTCTTATTTAACTACATATCTAATTATAGTAAAAAGACCAAAAATGTCAATACCATTTTTAGTATTCCTTAAAAACATTTTATTCACAAAAACCTTTATCACCAATGGATATAATAAACAGGAACACGTGTTCTAATTTTATTGAATAAAGAACTATTGTTCGGGTATAATAGTATTATAATGAAGAAAGGAGAGATGATCATGGATGGACTTTTTATTCGTTCAATTGAAGAAAATATACCGCTCGAGATGATCTATCTTGCAGAAAATCAAGAGCTTTCGCAACGGACTTTGATTGTAAGGGAAGTAACTGAAGAGTACATTCGTGCTTATTGTTTATTGCGAAAGCAAATACGTACCTTTAAGCGTGAAAATATATTATCCATTTTGCCTGAATCCCGTACCAAACACCGCTACCTTCACTAATCCTCACACTTTCATTCAGCCCCCTTAATATTGAAAGCATTTCCACTTTAGTTTTGTTATAATGCAGTGGTAGAGATTGAATCATGGGGGGAATTATCACATGGAGTTTCCAAAAGGAACCATCAAAGAACTTACCATTCACAGTGGTGAACTTGGAGAGGATATACAGATCCTTGTCTATCTGCCAGCAAACTTCTCACCGCTTTATAAATACTCGCTGTTAATTGCCCAGGACGGCCAAGATTATTTTCAGTTAGGCAGAATCGCGCGATTGGCAGACGAGTTTCTTTTTCAAAGAGAAATTGAAAACTTAATCATTGTTGGGGTACCCTATAAGGATGTAGAAGACCGCCGCAAGAAATACCATCCCAGCGGCTCACAGAATCAACAATACATCCGTTTCCTAGCCCATGAATTAGTTCCTTTTCTTGATCAAGAGTTTCCTACTTATCAAATGGGCTCGACGAGAGCACTTATTGGCGACTCCCTAGGCGGTGCCGTTTCTTTAATGACAGCACTTCAATACCCACATACATTTGGGAAAGTCCTGCTGCATTCTCCATATGTAGATGAACATGTATTGAATGCGGTCAAGAACTTCTCAGAGGGACAGCTATTACAACTCTATCATGTGATTGGGAAGCAAGAAACGGAAGTACCGACCACAAACGGCATGATAAAAGATTTCTTAACTCCGAACAGGGAGCTTTCAAAAATTATTTCAGATAAACCAATTACATATTTTTATGAAGAGTTTAGCGGAGACCATACCTGGACGTACTGGCAGCCTGATTTAAGACGGGCACTTAAAATGTTATTTTAGTCTTATAACTATCGACTCATAATTTAGACCATCCACTTAAATTGTTTAATAAATTTAGAAAATTTGTTATAATAATAGAAGACTTATTAAAACATTTATTTTTCTATAAAAATATTTCTTATAACGGAGGTTTACGTATGAAATTTGGAGTTGTTATTTTTCCATCAAAAAAACTTCAGGATTTAGCTAATTCCTATCGAAAACGTTATGACCCGCATTACGCTTTAATTACGCCTCACCTTACATTGAAAAATTCCTTTGAGGCGTCCGAAGAAGAAGCAAAAGAATATGCTGATAAATTACGAAGAGTTGCAGCTGATCATCATGCATTTACATTAAAAACTTCAAAAATCAGTTCTTTTCAGCCTGTAAATAATGTGATTTATTTTAAAGTGGACAAGACAGACGAACTAACTGCTTTGCATAATGAAGTTAATCAAGAATTTACAGAGCAAAACTTAGACTATGCGTTTGTTCCACATATCACCATTGGGCAAAAACTATCCAATGATGAGCACTCTGATGTATTTGGCTCATTACGTATGACCAAAATTGATCATGAAGAAACGATTGACCGCTTCCATCTTCTTTATCAATTAGAAAATGGATCCTGGACCGTTTATGAAACATTTCGTCTTGGAAAGGAATAGTTTAAGTGACCGTAAAGATTGTTGAAAACCAAAAAGAACTTGAAGATGCCTATTCAGTAAGGAAAACCGTTTTCGTTGAAGAACAAGCAGTTCCACTTGAAGAGGAAATCGATGCTTACGAGGATGAAGCTAAACATTTTATCATGTACCACGATGGTTCTCCAGTTGGTGCGGGCCGCTTTCGTCTCGTTGATGGATATGGGAAGGTTGAACGAATTTGTGTCTTGAAAGAGGCAAGAAAAATTGGTGCAGGAAGAGCTATTATGGATTCGATTGAAAACTTTGCACGTGAAAACGATATTCATAAATTAAAGCTTAATGCCCAAACCCATGCGATTCCTTTTTATGCTGGACTTGGATATGAGGTTGTTTCCGAGGAATTTATGGATGCAGGAATTCCTCATCAAACGATGGTGAAAAAAATATAACCTTAAAAAGCACTTGGCGCTCCAAGTGCTTTTTTGGTAATTCCATCAATGTGGATGAACCCCTTTCAGTTCCCCTTTGGTTTTGATATGATAGATCATGTCTTGATTTTTGGATATAGAGGATAAAAAATTATGAAAACAGCAATTTATCAAAGTCAAACTATTGTTCTAGAGCAGTTAAGCAGGGACCAATATCAGAAAATATTTCTCGCTGGAAAAAATGATCAATTGAATTGTCCTATCTGCAACGAAAACGTTCGTTTGTTTTTAGGTATTCACAAAGAACCGCATTTTTTCCATACACATTCACCTGAACTAGATTGTCCAGAGCCCTCTGTCATACTGGATAAAGCAGAATCAGAAACAACTTCTGAATTGAATGGATTTAGCATCCCAAAGGGTAGAACCATTACAAAAACCCCGCAACATATTGATTACTTCAAAGCCGCCAGAACAATTGAATACACGGTTCCGTTTACTCCTGGAATTAATGAGAAACAGTTAGAACTTTCACCCTTTTTACAACAACTTGCAGATAATGGAGTTGTTCTTGATGATAGTCAGGTAGCCGCCGTCAAAGAGACAGAAGGCTCTCTATTAGTACTAGCCGGTGCCGGGAGTGGGAAAACTCGGGTGTTAACAGCACGCACAGCGTATATGCTGGTAGACAAACTGATCGATCCGAGGACGATTATGCTCGTTACGTTCACATCAAAAGCAGCTGCTGAAATGAAGAACCGCCTCCTTTCCTATCCGCACATACAGCGAGATCAAATTAATCAACTTGTTACTGGTACCTTTCACAGCATATTTTATCGCATTCTGATGTTCCACGACTCACATAATTGGTCATCAAGCAAACTATTAAAAAAAGAATGGCAGAGAGACAAAATTCTGAAAGAAGCAGGGAAAGAACTTGACTTATCAGAAAAAGAATTCGCTTATGATTTAGCTCTTCAACAAATCGGTCTATGGAAAAACTCTCTGCTCATGCCTGATGCGGTGAAGCCCACTTCAGAATGGGAAGAAAAAACAGTCTTTCTATATAAAAGATATGAAGATTACAAGAAAAACGAGGGTTTATTTGATTTTGATGATATGCTGATTGGCTGTTATCATCTGTTTTCCTCAACCCCTTCCTTACTGGAGCTGTATCAAAATCGGTTTCATTATTTTTTAATTGACGAGTTTCAGGATATTAATAAAGTCCAATATGAACTCATCAAACTATTATCCGCAAAACATAAAAATGTTTGTGCAGTTGGCGATGACGATCAAGCCATATATTCGTTTAGAGGCAGTGACCCTAGCTATTTGCTAGAGTTTGAAAAAGATTTCCCTTATGCAAAGATTGTTACACTTGATCAAAATTATCGATCTTCTCACGAAATTGTTTCGTCTGCTAACCAAATGATTGCAGCAAATAAAATGAGACGGACGAAGAAAATGAAGGCACAGTTTTCTTCAGGAATACTGCCGCAGTTATTTTTTCCCTATGATGAAGAGGAAGAAGCAACGATGATTGTCATTGACATACAAGAGCAGATATCCCTTGGAGCAAACCCTTCCGACTTCGCCATTCTCTATCGGACCAATGCCGGCTCGCGTGCGGTGTTTGAAAGATTGGCCGGATCCAACCTTCCTTTTAAGATTGATTTGGATGCAGAAGCCTTTTACGACCGTTATATCGTGAGAAGTGCTCTTTCCTTTTTAAAAGTCAGCTTAAATGAAGATGACCCACAGGCAATGTCTGACATCTTGCCATTGTTATTTCTTAAGCAAGCTGTCCTTAAAGAATTAAAAGCTCAAAGCATCCTAAAGGATTGCAGTCTACTTGAGGCTCTTTCACATGTAACCACTGCGCATGCTTTTCAGGAAAAGAAATTAAAAAAAGCCGTCACAATAATTCGCGGCTTAAAGCATGTCTCACCTTACACAGCACTTGAAAAAGTCGAAAAAGATATTGGCTTTCTTGATTTCCTAAAAAAACGCGGGAATGAGTCGAATAAGCTTGAAAAAGGCTCTGATGATCTTAAAGACTTGAAAGTGGCTGCAAAAAGCTTCGACAAAATTGAATCGTTTCTAGCTCATTCCGAACATATGTCAGCTATGAACAAAGAAATTAAAAATTTAAGTAAACATTTTCATGAAGCCATTCATCTTAGTACCATTCATCGTTCGAAAGGACTTGAATACAAAATTGTTTATATCATCGGTGCCGTCGATGGCAGTTTGCCGCACGATTTTTCTCTAGAAGCTTATCGAAATGGCGACTTTACTGCGCTTGAAGAAGAAAGAAGATTATTTTACGTGGCAATGACTCGGGCCAAGGACCAGCTTTTTATCTCCGTTCCTGAAAACAGACGTGGAAAAAAAGCTCATCGCTCGAGGTTTATAGCGCCGTTAACTAAAAAGAAGAAGACCGATTCCTAATAATAGGAAAGAGGTCTTCTTCTTTTTTATTTTTTATTAATCATATTTGAAATCGTATTGAGGTCAAGCTGTTTGCCATCGTTAACGATGGATTTAACAATTTGATCCTCCATTTCCTTACTCACCGGTTTATTGGCAATTTGAGAAACTCTACGGATCACATTACGGACTGTTTTTTCATCTTTAAAATTCGCATTTTGTAAGGAATTAGCTAATTCAAAGATGTCTTTCATATTAACGCCGGTTTTCTTTTCAATGTTTTTAAAAAATCCATTATCCATATTCAAAGATCACGCTCCTTCATAAACTACTTTTATTGTATGAAGGATAGGTAATTTGGTGAATAAAATAGGAAAAGCGTACGCGCCCCTAGGCACTTTTTTAGGATATAAGGTGAAAGGGCTGGCCACTTAATCAGGCCAACCCCTTCCCTTAAGCAAGCACTATTTATTAATAGAAGCTTGCACCAACAATGATTAAAAGGATGAATAATACGACGATTAATACAAAAGTTGAACCGTAGCCAAACCCACCGCCGTACCCACCGCCGTAGCCGCAGCAGCCGCCATATCCAAACATAGAATGTCACCTCACTTCTATAATCTCATTAATAACATATGAAATTACTTTGTACTGTGTGTAGGCGCGACATCTATTTCAGTAAATTGCAATCAAAAATGTGAAGTTTATCCCTTAGGTTTAAAAATTAATGCACCAATAAATCCGAAAATAATCGCTGCTGAGACTCCAGAACTTGTCACCTGGAACATCCCTGTCAATACGCCAATCAGTCCATGTTTTTCTGCATCCTGCATTGCCCCGTGAACTAAGGAGTTGCCAAAGCTGGTTATCGGAATGGTAGCTCCTGCCCCAGCAAAGTCAACTAATGGTTCATATAGACCGAAACCGTCCAATATAGCGCCAACAACAACAAGTAAACTCAGTGTATGTCCAGGGGTAAGCTTTGCGACATCAAACAATAGCTGCCCAACTACACAGATTAGCCCGCCAATCACAAATGCCCAAAAAAACATAGCTAACATATCATCACCCCTTATTTCCATTCATTTCAATGGCTACAGCATGTGCAATACATGGGATCGATTCGTTTTGCTGAAAACTGAGCGGGGACAGCAATGCGCCTGTTGCAACTACTAAGATCCGGTTATATGTACCCTTTTTCAATTGGTTCAATAGATGCCCATACAAGGCTGTTGCAGAGCAGCCTGCACCACTTCCCCCAGATTGTACTGGCTGATCATCCTTATACATTAATAACCCGCAATCCTGGAATTGTTTTCGTTCTAATTCAAGACCACTTTTGTTAATTAACTCAAACGCTGTATCATGACCGACCCTGCCTAAGTCCCCAGTAACAATCAAATCATAATAAGAGGGGTCTAATTGAAGATCACGGAAATGGGCCATGATTGTATCTGCTGCGGCTGGTGCCATCGCCCCGCCCATATTAAATGGATCCGTTAATCCCATATCGATCACTTTTCCAATGGTTGCTGAAGTTGTCACTGGATGCACCTGTCCGGGTTCATTAGGCTGAATTAGTGCCACTCCTGCCCCTGTTACTGTCCATTGCGCAGTCGGCGGCTTTTGACCTCCATATTCAGTTGGGTAGCGAAACTGCTTCTCAACTGCTGCATTATGACTTGATGCGCCCGTTAAGACGTACTTTGCTCCCTGGTAATTAACAACAAATGAAGCTAGTGCCAACCCTTCCATTGATGTTGAGCATGCCCCGAAAAGACCGAAATAGGGAATCTGCATGGTCCTTGCGGCAAAACTTGTTGGTGTTATTTGATTAATTAAATCTCCAGCAAATAAAAATTGGATCTGTTCTTTATCAATATTTCTTTTTTTTAATGCTGTTTTAATAGCTTCTTCTAATAATAACCGATGCGCTTTTTCATAAGTTTCCTTTCCCATCCATAAATCTTCATATAATAAATCAAAATCCTCTGCTAAATTACAATTGGCTTCAAATGGTCCACCAGTCACACCAGTAGAGGTGATCATTGGTCGATTTGTAAAAATCCAAGATTGGTGCCCTTTTAACAATTACAACACCCCCCAAATCACCAGCAGTGTTTTAACCAGCGCAACCACAAAGGCCGAGAATACACCGAAAAGAATAACTGACCCAGCAAGCTTAAACATATTTCCACCTACTCCTAAAACAAACCCTTCTGTTCGATGCTCAATAGCCGCTGATATTACAGCATTTCCAAAGCCAGTCACGGGTACAGCACTTCCTGCTCCGGCAAACTGCCCAAGTCGATCGTAAACTCCAAATCCAGTTAATAACATAGATAAGAAGACCATTGTTGCCACAGTTGGATTTCCTACACTCTGTTCGGTAAAATCAAAAAAATAAATATAAAAATAACTGATGGCTTGACCGATCACACAAATAATTCCGCCAACAAAAAATGCCTTAATACAGTTCTTCAGAACAGGCCGTTTTATTTCATGCTTTTGTTGAAGTTGTTGATATTTGCGCTGTTGGGGCGTCATGTTTTTTTGCTTACTCGTTGCCATCTTTATTCTTCCTTTCTTACTTCATATCTTTCGTCATTTTAACGATTTGGTTAAACCGTTTTTCAGCTTTCTGATGTGTAAATTTAGAGGATTTCATTCTCTCTTCGAGTCTTACTGTTTCTAGGAAAATTTTATAGTCACTAGAGATCGTAAAGTTCTCATCCGGATATTTTTCTTCAAGCATTTTGTTGACGTCTTTCTCAATTTTTTTCATTCTAAATCGATGCAGATGCTTAACCTTATATACAACTAGTGTATCTTTTTTCCCTTTAACTACGGCCACATCATATAATTGTGGAACCGAGTTTACATCCTGCTCAATCTTTTTTACATGATCTTTACTTTTATTCTTTTGTGTTACAAGCGGGCTAGGATTCGTTGTTTTCATAAGAGTTAAATGACTATCCTTAACCTGTAGGTTTTGATTACAGGAGGAAAGAAAGAATAAACAAGCAAATATTACCCAGCGATGAATTGCTCTCATATGAATCCCATCCCTTGTTCCATTTTATAAATACCACTACTATGTAGTTTTTTCGACATTGATAAAAATTATGAGTAAGAGCTTTGAAATTATATTTGGCCTAAGCAGGCATAAAAAAAACTGCCAGCAACTATTCTGACAGTTTCTTTTCACTTATCTTGAAGTTTTTTTACCGCAGCCACAACCTGATCCTTTTTGCTTTATGGATTTCGAAGGTTGATACATGTAAGTTGACTGGGATGATTGTGTTGATTGAGTATTCTCAGTGGATTGAGTTCTCCTTTTCTTTTGTCCCATTTTCTTCTCTCCCTTGCTGTCAATACTTAGTCTTCTAATAACAGAATATGAACAACCTATAAGTCTTGTCTCAGCGGACACCACTATTTTTCGATAAAATACTGCACTATGGACTCCAAAATGGAAGCAAATCCTGCTACCCCTAAAATTAAGATAATTGGGAATGAAAAGTCTGGGTATAGAAGTGAGAGACTAACAATACCAGTGGAAGCCCATATCCCCGTACACCAATAACAGCTAAGAAGTTCTCCGAAAAATTTTTTGACCCCCTTTTCTTTCGGAAGGTAATAAACCTCGATTTCTCCATCCTCCATTTCTTCTTTTATCTCATTAAAAAAAGGAACCCGAATAAATTCGGTTATTTTATCAAAAACAAGTAACCTTGTCAGCCTAAAGCTCGCCAGAGTTAGAAGAAGCAGGTTTAATAAGGTTATTTTCATGTTGTACGGTCCTTTCTTCCTTTCATCCTTTCAAAGCATTTTATTAGCCTAATTTCCTTAAATAAGGCTATTGTCCGTGTCCCAAAAGTGCTCCATTAAATATGTTAATAATGTAAGATATATATCGGATTAAGGAGGAAAAATAATGGGTTGTGGAAATGATCATGATTTTCGTAAAGGGAATTGCGTTTGCGAAGTCGTTCGTGCCATTAAAGATATCCAAGACAATGCAGTAGAAGAAAACGATTGCCCAGAGTGTTCCAGTTGTTTCAATGAGCCTCTAGGGTCATTGGTTTCACCAGCGCGGAGAGATCCTGTCGATACTCGCGTATTTGTACTAAGTACTGCGGATGGTTCTCCATTCCATGCATTCTTTAGTAACGAAAACAATGCATGTGTATCTATCTACTTCCGCGTCGAAGATGTATTTGACAACTGCTGTGCTACACTTCGTGTGTTAGTTCCAGGACGCCGCGAGGGTGGTACCTTCTGTCCAGTTAACTTGATTTCTGGCGGAGATAAATGCTGCATCAATCTAGATAAAGTATGTCAGGTTGAACGATTCCGTGCAAGTAACGACTGCATTACCGTTGACTTAAAGTGCTTCTGTGCAGTGCAATGTATTGCAGATGTTAACTTAGGAATTTGTAATTAATATTATAGCCAGTCGGAAAACGGCTGGCTTTTTTTATTTTTTAGCTATTTCCTAATTCCAATCAACATCACATTTTTAAGGGCATGAACTGGCACGCTTTTCGTTGTTTGATCATGAAATCGAATCGTCACATTTTGACCATCGTATTCCATTAGATAACCTTGGTAGCTATTTTCCTCGGTGACAAAGACACAAGGAGCAGGTGGAAGGGCCTTTGGATAATTAAGTAAATAATCTAACCTTTCTCCTAAATTCATTTGTTTAAAAGGCTTTACCCGATTAAGTGATGTCCTCTTCTTATCCTGAAACTGTGTCGGTGATGCCAGTGATTTCATGTGTCGTGTTGGTGACGAATTTTCTTCTTTCTTTACGCCTTTTTTTATCTGTTCTGGGACTAGTTCCTGTTTTGCAAGCGAGAGTTTCTTTTTACCTTCTTCCTCGCTAGGATTTTCTTCCTCCTGTTCGATTAGTTCTTGTTTGATTGTGTATGTTTCCTGCATGTTCGTGGCAGGGGGTCTTGAAAACGGCTGGTGGATATAGAGCAAGGGTCCCTTGCTCATTTTTTTCGACATGTTTAGGGCACCTCCATTAACGTAATCCTTCACATTATATTTATGCTGGAAGCCCATACAGGTCACTGAAAAATGCAACTTTAAGAGAAAAGTTTCTACATTAATAAAAGACCCGCAATAAATACGGGCCTTCCTTTTATCCGGAATATAATATAAATTTTGAACCTTGATAGCTGTCTAGCGCCTAGCGTCTAGTGGACTTCGCTCTTCAAGTAAAAATTTTATCTCAGTCGAAGCGCTCCAGTCCTTACGACGCTATACGGGCGCTTCCGCTTTATAGTATATGATATCCAGAATCAACGTGAATGTTTTCTCCAGTAATTCCTCGTGAAAGATCACTGAATAGGAATACAGCTGTGTCGCCAACTTCTTCTGGAGTGGTTGCTCTACGTAATGGTGCTCTTTCCTCTATTTCTTTTAGGATTGAATTAAAATCACTTATTCCTTTTGCAGATAATGTTCGGATTGGACCTGCAGAAATTGAATTGACACGAATGTTTTCTTTACCAAGATCTGCGGCTAAGTACCGTACACTAGCGTCTAGAGAAGCTTTCGCCACACCCATAACATTATAGTTCTGGATTGCACGTTCACCACCTAAGTACGTTAAGGTAACAATGCTTCCTCCTTCAGTCATTAATCCCCGTGCCTCTTTCGCCACGGCAGTTAAGGAATACGAACTAATATTGTGAGCGAGCAAGAAGCCCTCTCTAGTTGTATTTAAATACTCTCCGCTTAGTTCTTCTTTATTTGCAAATGCAATGCAGTGTGCTACTCCATGAATGGATCCCACAGTTTCTTTGATTTCAGCAAAGCACTTGGCCACTTCTTCATCGCTTGTTACATCACAAGGTAATACAATTGTTCCTTCAGCTTCTAAAGAACCAGCCAGTTCACGGACACTGCTTTCTAGCCTTTCACCTGCATAAGTAAAAATTAATCTTGCTCCTGCATTGTGAAGCGAGCGGGCAATCCCCCAAGCAATACTACGTTTATTGGCAACACCCATTACTACGTATGTTTTTCCAGTTAAAGAAAGATTCATATCGAAAAAGTCCTCCTACAGTTACACATGATATTAGTACTTGGTACTAATTTTACACTAATTTGCGATAAATGGAAAGTTCAACAACAAATCAATAATCCACTAACAGATTTCACAGAATTCCAGCTCGCGTTTTAACTCATCTACATACTCTATCGAGCCAGTTACTATCAAACGATCATTCATCTCCAATTCTGTATCTCCATGTGGGACGATGGAATCCTTGCCCCGAAAAATCCGTACAAAAATAATATCGCCTGTAAAAGGAAATTTTCGTAAGGACATCCCATCAAATTGGCTATTCTTCATGACAATTTCATAAAGTCCTGTTTCTTGATTTGTGAGTATATTTATCACGGTTGGTGATTCAATCAGCGCCCGGAGTAATACTTTTGTTGACATAAAGGTAGAAAACACTTCAATATTATGTGCCCGTAAATGTTCCTCTAAATCTGGGCTTTCAATCCGTGCAATGATCCTAGATTTCCCCTTTTCTTTCGCAGCAATCGCCAATGCTGCATTGATCTTCTCGTCACCAGTTGAAATCACGACAATCTCTGACTGAAAAACTTCTGTATTCTCCAACGTTGCCAACGAATAATCTGGAATTTCAACTATTTCAAATAGTGAATGGGCAATTTGCTTTTCTGATTTCTCCATTGGCGTATGATAGAGGATTGGATCATATAGTCCTGACTTTAATTCTCGAGAAACTGGCAAAGTAGTCTGATTGGCACCTAAGAAGGCAACATTGACCTTTTTATTAGCAACTACTTCTTTAGGAAATAGCTTTTTAAAAACAATTGGTGTAAAAATAGAAGTAAGTACTGCCACTAGTATTAGTGTTCCACTCATCTCCGCTGTTATGATTCCTAGTCTTTCGCCAATTGTCGCTGCCGCTATGACAAGGGAAAGAGTAGATGTAAGCAAAAATCCGGATGCAATGACGGTTTTTATATCATACCAACTTTTCAATAGATATACTGGTATAAGTTTAGAAAAAAGCAATCCTGCTAGTAAAAGCGGTATTAATAACAAAAGTTTTTTTTCGCTGAATAGAGACCAAATATCAAGATTTACACCTACCATTACAAAAAAGATCGGAATCAAAAATCCATAACCGAATGAATCTAATTTATGTACAAGCTCTTGGTTAGGTGATAACAACGAAACAAGAACACCAGCTAAGAATGCACCCAAGATATTTTCTGCACCTACTGTTTCAGACAAACCAACCAAAACGATGATGAGTGTGAAAACTGCCCGTGTTCCAATTTGGACGGTCCCCGTTGATAGTGATTCCATAAACGTACGATTTTTAAATCTTTTGCCAAGGAAATAAAGTACGATTCCTGCTGCGAACAAAATAAGTAACAACCATGTATTTCCATGACCGGATTCATTTAGGGAAACAAAGACAGCAAGCAAGATCATCGTCACTAAATCTGCAATAACTGCAACTAATAAGATAATTTGACCAATGACCGTTTTCATCAAATGGGCCTCTTTTAAGGTTGGTACTACTACTCCCAAGGATATGGTCGAAATGATTAATGTCATTAAAAAAGCATTATCAATGAAACCTGCCATGACAAACAAAATCGATAAACCAAGTGAGAAGATAAAAATACCTGCAAACACTAATGATGCCACTACAAATGAGTTGGGCTCCTTTTTCCCATTTGGAAGGACCTTACGCTTATTACCTCCAGAAAAGGCATTAAAGTCAATTTCAAGCCCGCTTAAAAACATGAGAAAAATAAAACCGAGGGTTGATAAGGTTGAGAGCCAAATATCTTCATGAACCACATCGAAACCACTTTTTCCTATGAAAAGTCCCATTATGATTTCAGCGACGACTACTGGAATATAATTCAATTTAAACCGGTGTAAAAGAATAGGAGTTAAAAATGCCATCGTAACAACAATTAATAAAGAAATAATAGAAACATGCTGCTCCATAAAAATATACTCCTTTCATTATATAAAGGTACGAAATCCGTTTATAAAAACAAACACTACTACTAAAAATATGAGTAAATAAGGAGTTGATCCAATGAAAATTGATGTAATCGGTGATATACATGGCTGTTTAGCTGAATTAAAGGAACTCACAATGAAGTTGGGCTATAAATGGGAGAACGGATTACCGAGACATGAAACCAGAGTGCTTGGATTTCTTGGTGATTTAACAGACCGTGGGCCTGCCTCACTTGATGTAATCGATATCGTATGGAAGTTGGTGATGGAAGAAAAAAAAGCTTATTACACACCTGGAAATCATTGTAATAAGCTTTACCGTTTCTTCCTTGGCAACAAAGTTCAGATTGCACATGGGCTTGAAACAACCGTTGCGGAATATGAATCATTATATAAGAAAGACCAGCAATCCATTCGAAAAAAATTTATCGAACTATATGAAAAAGCACCACTCTATTTAGTATTAGACAACAAGAAGCTGATTATCGCCCATGCAGGAATTAAAGAAGAATTTATCGGACAATCCCATGGAAAAGTTAAGGAATTTGTCCTTTATGGTGATATTACAGGTAAAAAGCATCCGGATGGATCACCGATTAGAAGAGATTGGGCCAAAGAGTATCATGGAGAACCATGTATTATATATGGACATACTCCCGTTCAAGAGCCCAGGTTCATAAATAATACTTATAATATTGATACAGGTGCAGTTTTTGGCGGGAAACTTACAGCCTTAAGATATCCTGAAATGGAATTAGTTTCAGTTAAATCTACTATGCCATATGTTGAGGAAAAATTTAAACAATTTGATTGAAAAGGTAATTTCAAATAACCTAAATATGAAAAACAAAAGGCTGCCTCTTAAAGTAGGTCAGCCTTTAATAAATCACCCATATCTCTAGGGAGTGGTGCGGTAAACATCATTTCTTTTTTTAAAAAGGGATGAAGAAATTTTATCTTTCTACAATGAAGGGCCTGTCGTTCAATGAACGATAAACCTCCTCCATACAAATCGTCACCAAGCAATGGATGTTTCAAATATGACAAATGGACTCTAATTTGGTGCGTTCGCCCAGTTTCAAGGACAAGTTCTAAATAAGTAAATGCCCGATGCCTTGCAAGCACTTGATAATGGGTACACGCATATTGCCCATCCGCTCGAACTTCTCTTTCAATAATACTGTCGTCTTTACGTCCAATTGGCGCTATTATCGTACCATTGTCTAAGGGGATCCTGCCCTCCGCAAATGCCTCATATGTCCGCTTAACTTGACCACTACGCTGCATCATACTAAACAAATGATGTACATGACGATGTTTAGCAATTAATACAATTCCGGAAGTATCCCTGTCAAGGCGAGTGACAATGTGAGTAGTAGCCTGCAGACCACTGCGCTGATAATAGCCAACCAGCCCATTAGCCAAACTGCCAGAAGGATGTTCTCGAGATGGAATCGTGTTCATACCTGCCGGTTTATTTACTACCAGCAAATACTCATCTTCATATAGAATCGCTAATGGAATGTTTTCGCCCAGTAAGCCCTCAGCAGGACTTTCGCTTGGAAAAATAACAGTTAATTCATCGCTCATAGCTAACCGATACCGGACGTTTACTTCTTCTCCATTTACTTGGATATGACCGCCCTTGAACTTGATATCTGTTAATGCCGTCCGAGAAATTTCTTCCTCTTTTAAAAAATCCCTTACAAGTTTTCCAGCATCGCTTTCCCCAATGACCCACTTCATTTGAAATCGCAGCAACATTACAACGATACCTGCCTCTTAATCTGATATAAACGAATCATGAACTCTTTTCCAAAACGGAAACGGCCGGAAGCGAGCAAACCGGATTTTTTCGTCTGGTACCCTAAATTGAATCGATTTTACATCTTTATGAAGCAATGTCAGGTGGTCAATGGTCACTTGAAAATCCGACCGATTAACTGGTTTAAGCATACAAGTATGATGGGCTGGAAGAATTAACGGCGAGCCAATTGTTCTAAAAACTTTATTATTAATCGATGCCATTTCAGCAATTTGAAGGGCCGAAATCGATGGATGGATGATCGCCCCGCCAAGGGCCTTATTATAGGCAGTACTACCTGATGGAGTTGACACACATAAACCGTCACCACGGAACCGTTCGAAATGTTGTCCGCGAATCTCCGCATCCATCACAAGCGTCCCCTCGACACTTTTTACGGTGGATTCATTTAAGGCGAGATACCTAGATTCCTTCCCTGCATGAGAATAACGGATTATGACCTCTAATAGCGGGTATTCAACTACTTGATAAGGTGTTTTAGCAATCGCAATCACTAGTTTTTCAATTTCATCTGGAATCCAATCTGCATAAAACCCAAGATGCCCCGTATGTATTCCAACAAAAGCAGTTTTATCTAAACGGCTGCTATAGCGATGAAATGCATAAAGTAGTGTGCCGTCACCACCTATCGATACAACAATATCAGGCTGGTCTTCATCGTAAATAAGATCAAAATCAAGTAAATAGGTCCTCATTTTATGCATTAATATATTGGACTTTTGATCTCCTTTTGAAGTAATCGCAAATTTCATAATTTTCGGCTCCTTGTGCTGAATGGCTTATAAATTAGATGGTTATGTAATCAATCCTTCTCTTCTTGTTTCAATTCTTTCTTTCTCGTAAAAAAGGCCTGGGCTTCCTGAATTTCACCCCGAATCAATGACATTTCCTCATCTAATCGAAACGCTGCTTCTGCCGCTCTCTTCAGTCTCATTTGAATATCACTTGGGAAAACCCCCTTGTACTTATAGCTCAATGTATGTTCAATTGTCGCCCAAAAATTCATTGCAAGTGTTCGGATTTGGATTTCAGCTAAAATTTTCTTTTCCCCATGAATGGTTTGAACAGGATAAGAAATAACTACATGGTAAGACCGGTATCCGCTAGTCTTTTTATGTGATATATAATCCCTATCCTCTACAATTTCAAAATCATTTCGATTGTGTAATAAATTGACAACTGTATGGATATCATCAACAAACTGACACATAATCCGCAATCCAGCGATATCCTGCATCTCCATTTCTAATCTTTCAAGTGGAATTCCTTTTTGATTTGCCTTGTCAAGTATACTTGCGATTGGTTTTACTCTTCCTGTAACAAATTCAATGGGTGAATGAGTAGCATCAAAGTCGAATTGCCCCCTCATTCCCTTTAATTTTACTTTTAATTCTGCAACAGCTTGTTTATATGGGGATAGAAATTGGTCCCAATGCTTCATAATTTCACCTCAAAACAAATTATGTTAAGAAAATACTCTCTACTTTCGTAACCATTTCTTTCCCATAATTACTATTACCTTTAATATTTGTTAATACATAATTAAATTCTTCATGGAAGTTAATTAGTTCTTTTTGCCCTTCATTAAAAGTAACCCAAACAGATAACTTATTTTCCTCTGCCGTTTTCAAGAGTGGCCAGATTTGTTGATGTAAAACGATATATGTATAATCATCTTTATCTTCCAT
>NZ_JBALOS010000206.1:0-5329 GCF_036962765.1 Neobacillus drentensis | reverse complement strand
ATTCTAAATAACGAACAAAAAACAAAAAATTTTTAACTAATCTACTTCCCGATATGGATTTACTATTTATTCATGACCACCCCAACTAATTTTGCTTTTGCAAATTCTAACACCTTTTTTGCCTCAGCTGCTTTTTCAAATTTTGTTTTACCATTTTGAATGACCAATATAACTCCATCACATTGATTTGCTAATAGTTTTGTATCTGTTACCTCTAGAAGTGCATGGGAATCTATTAATATTGAAGCATATGATTTTAACGCTGTCTTCAGAAGTTCCTCCATCCTATGAGAGCCTAATAATTCAACTGGATTATACTGGATAAGCCCACTTGATAAAAGATCTAATCTTCCGATTTCTGTATGTTGAATAGCCTCATAGAAAGATACTTTTCCAGTAAGAACATCGGTTAAACCTGTGGAGTTAGATGTCTTAAAAAAGGTATGCAAAGCAGGTCTTCTTATATTTGCATCGATCAACAGAACCTTCTCTTTCTGTTGTGCCATTGAAACTGCCAGATTAGCTGCAGTAGTTGACTTACCTTCACCATCACTGGGTGATGTTATTAGGAATATCCGACTTTTTTCTTCTGCCATAGAAAATTTAATATTTGTTTGAATCGTTCGAAATTGCTCTGAAATTTGGGATTCAGGATGGGAGTAGGTAACGATGGTCCTTTTTTTGGAAGCTGACAGTGCTTTTCGTTTATTTATTACCAATGCTCTCACCCCTTAGTTTTAGATCAAACTGCATATGACTGGTTTTCCTTTTAACACTTCTTTTGTTTACTTTTGATACCCTTCCCAATACAGGTAACCCTAGTAATAATTCAATCTCTTGTGATGACCGAATCCTATCATCTAAGGACTCTAATAAAAACGCTAATCCTATTCCACCTATTAATCCACCGACAACTGCTATAAATAACTTATTATTGTTACTTTGATTAATAGGTGATGTGCTTACTTTAGCATCCGATAATAGCCTTATATAGTCTTGACCGATTATGTTTGGAACTTCATCCCTAAATACTCTGGCCGTTTTATCCGCTATTTTTGCTGCTAAAATAGGATCCTTATCAACTACACTAATACTTACTACCTGGGATCCATCAACACTCTCAACACTTATTTGGCCTGCCAATTCCTCAGCGGATTTATTAAGAGCTAGTTCTTGAATCACTTTTTCTAAAATGATTGTGTCTCTAATTATTACCTGAAGAGTTTTTCTAGATTCTTCATCTGCACCTATTATGATCCTGGAGGAAGATTGAAAGAGTGGAATAGTGGTGGTGTTATTTTGTATTACGCCTACTAAACTAGCAAGAATCGCAACTACAATGATTACCCAAAATCTCCTCTTAAGAACTTGAAATATCTCTTTTAAATTAATTTCCTTAGCTCGTTTTTTGTCGACATTGTTATACTGATTCATTAAACCACCTTATTGTATGACATTAAGAAATAGGGTTTACTTATTTGTTCTAAATGGAGAACATTCTTACTAAAAAACCTCAATTATCCAAGTAGGAAACACTCCTTATTTATGTAATAAGGATATATACCTACCTAATATTTATATATATCATGTTAGTTCTTTAAAAAGAACATGTCAATAGTATTATTAAAATAGTTTGATTTTTCTTTTAGAGGAATTCATTGCTAAATAATTAAACACTAACTCCCATTTGTTTTTCTAGTAAGCTGCTAAACATTCCCTTCTTTTCACTTGCCAGTTGACTAAATTGTCCTTGTTGAATGATTTCTCCTTGTTCCAAAACAATTACTTGATCTGCATTTCTAATTGTAGAAAGTCGGTGGGCGATTACAATGACCGTCATGGTTCCTTTAAGTTTTTCAATTGCTCCTTGAATCTTAGCTTCATTCTCTGAATCTAATGCACTGGTTGCTTCATCTAAAACTAGAATCGATGGCTTACGTAAAATGGATCTTGCAAGAACAAGTCTTTGCCGCTCTCCTCCTGAGAGCCTAATACCCCTATCCCCAACAATTGTATCAAGACCATTTGGTAATTTCTTCACAAATTCGGCTGCTGCTGAAAACTTTAATGCTTCCCAAATTTGTTCTTCACTCGCATCGGGCTTTATCATAAGTAAATTATCTCGGATACTAGCATTAAATAAAAATGGATCTTGTGGAACATAACTAATTGAGCGCCTTAAGGATAATAATTTTTGCTCAGTAAGCAAATCTCCATCTATCAGGACACTACCTTGTTCAGGTTTATTTAATCCCATTAGGATATCTATTAATGTGCTTTTTCCAGCACCAGATGGACCTACTATAGCTGTCATACTATTAATCGGAATGTGTAAATTAATATTTTGAAGAGCATAATTTCCTTCATTACGATTATATCGAAAAAATACTCCCCGACATTCTAATCCTTTTTCAATAATCAAAGGTTGAATATTCTTGTAAATGGTCTCATCATTAATCTCGGCTGCTTGCTTACATTTTTTTTGTAACTCTCTTAATGCCTTAAATGCAGGAATGGTCGTTGCTATTTGTTCCATACTGGATTGAATTTCAGTAATCCTTGGCCATAGCCTTGAGAAAATAATTAGTATCAATAAAAATTGCTCAGGATGTATATCAATGATCATCACGTAAATAAAAATAAAAACTGCAATCAAGCTTGCTGATGAAATTTTATAAAATGTCTGGGATGAGGTTTTTAACTTTATATATTCAATTTGCTCTTCTATCATTCCTTTTGTTAAAGAATTTAACCAAAGGAGACGAGATTCTTCTAAAGTGTTACTCTTAATATCCTTAATGCCATTTAACTGGTCAGTTATTCCAGCAAGGTATTCCTGTGCTAGGATAGAGGTTTTTGACCCTAATAATTTTGATTGTTTTATGAACTTTCTCGAAAAAAGAGCGAGAATGAATCCTGAAAGCAGTACCAAAATAGTTAGTTTAATGGATAACCAAAGAGCTATAACAATTTGTATACTAGTGAAAACAAGTGATGTTAATAACAATAAAAATTGGATAATTCCGCCTGAGACACGTGCAAGTTCCATTGTCATTACGTTTATGAGATCTGCTTTCCTTTCCTTGGTATAGAATTCCCAATTTGTTTTTAATAGGAGGCCATATGTCTCCAATCTTAATTGACGGATAAACCCTTGAGTGATTTTGACATTTCTTATCGCTAAATTTCGCTGTATTAGATTTTGACATATTACCAATGAAATAAAAAATCCCAAAATAAAAACTAGTGCTTGAGATTTAGGGAAGTCTTGTAAGAAATTTAGAAATTCTAAAAATTTAAATCCTCCAAAATCAGCATTTATAATTCCGCTATAACTTATCATTGGAACCAATAATAATATACCAATTCCTTCAAGAAAACTTGCTAATCCCATTCCAAACAGATTTAAATAAAGGATCTTGCCAGAATATGAATATATTCTTTTTATAAAGTAAAAAACGTGATTCACTTGTTATGCCCTCCTAGTTTCTGAACGAATCTTTGTTTTTCTTAGAAGGAGAATAATCGGGCGCAATGGAAAATATAAAAAATGAAGAACTTTGGGTAAGGGTAAAAATTCTGCATCTTCTGGATATGGGTATAAAAAACTTAATATAAAGAAAAATTTCTGTTTAGTAGACATTAAAGAAAATAAATGCCGTTTATGATATGCAGATACCTCTTCCGGTACCGGGTCTGTATGAAGATTAACCATCTGCTTTATATAAAACAAAGCGTCTAGTCCGAGCTGTTTTGTTCGTTTTCTATTTATAATGTTATTCATTTCCTTAGGTACCTTGGCATTAAGCAGATGAAAAGCCAAAAAAAGTGCCTGGCCGCCTACATCGTCATAATGGTACCTTTTAAGTAAATTAATAGTTTTAGTCCAATTAATTTTTGATTCCGTAATTTGTTTAATATCATCTAACCAACGAAGTCTGGACCACCCATGCCGTGCTCCGTGTGAAACAAGGAATACAAATAAGTCTTCAAGTCCCAAAGTATACATAGGCTGGCTTGTTAATGAACTTACTCTTTTCCTTTTCCATAAGTCATCAAATTTCGGTTCTTTAGCAGGTCCTGGATTAAGCCTCCAATGGATTTCCACCTTAATCTTTTTCTGGGGGTGAAAAAATGTTATATGGTGATGCCTCCACTTCCAGTCATTTAATACGGTTAAGATATACTCATCTTTTTTGTAACCTTCATTTATGAGAATTTCTTCAGCCTGGTCCAGCTTTTCGATTGGGATTAAAACATCCAAATCAGCAGATGTACGTAAAGAAATATCACCATATAGATCAGCAGCAAGAACGGGTCCTTTTAAAAAAAGGGTACGGATTTGATTACTAGAAAATAGTTTTGATATTTTTTCTGTTTCTCCGCTTAGGTGAAGCATTTGAAAAATGTTTTTTTGATAGATGAGGAATAACTCTTGGAGAACGGAAGTCGGAATAAAATCCCCCCCTAAATCTTTCATTCTTTTATAAATGAGAGGAAAAACTCGATGATGTTTAGATAGTTGGATGAACTTATCCCATTCGATACCCTTAAAATCCTTATTATTAAAATCGAGGACATCATCTCCTCTTTTCATAATAGAGAGTAGTAGTTTTAATTCTCTAGAAAATTGCTTTAGTTTTTCATTCATTATTTTTTCCACGGTATTCCCCTCTTATCGATTGTCACTTAACCGTTTTGCGAATTTTCCAACAATAGTAAATCTCCTCATTTCTTCAGCACCAGTAATATACAATGCCCCACTCCTAAGCCATGCATGTGCAATCATGATTCCTTGTTCATCTTTTGCTGTACCTAAATAGAGTGTACTCTCAATTTGCCTTCTTTGGAGCATCTTCATTCCCGCAATCGCCTTGACTAAACATTTACTTTCCCAAAATGTATAATTGCTCATTATATAAATTGCATCCGATACATTCCTTAATTCTATTTGATCTGAATCTTTATGTTCAAATGATGTTTCATCCATATGTTTACCTAATAATGGGGCAATCTTGGAAAACTGCATAGATTTAAGAATACGAGCCCAGGCTAAGAAAACAAATGCCTCTACGAACAAAATTTTTTTTATATTATCTAAAAAAATGAATGTCTTAATCTTTCGGAAAAGTGACATTACTATCCTCCTCCTAGTAAATTTCTATTCTCCAAGATTGATAACCTGAATGAGGCCCTCACGACTTAATTGTTCAATATAGGATAAAACATGCTGTTCACATATTTCCTTTTCTACTTCGTACGTTAATAATAAGGTATCAACCAATTTGTTAATTTCTATTGGTGTCCTAATTAAATCCCATATTTCCCC
>NZ_JBALOS010000205.1:0-6431 GCF_036962765.1 Neobacillus drentensis | reverse complement strand
ATTCTAACATTTAGTTACGGAATGATTTATAAAGGTAAGCCTAATATTATTCTCAATTAAAAATCCGTAATGAAAACGCATTCATTTTGTTTTAAAAACTTATTGATTGTTAGTCACTTTCCTCTTTAAATCGTTGGAAAGTTCTTTTACAATGAAGTGTAGGGGATATTTATATTTGCACTACAAATATTCTAAGCAGCTGATAATTGGAGGGGTTATAACCATGGGAGCATACATAATGGATTTAACTATTGTTGCTTTATTAATTGTAGGAATTACTGCCTTAATGGGTGTTATTACAAACAGTTTCGGTGAAAAGGTGTTCGGTGGTAAAAATCGAAGTGAATTTGTAGATGAAAGTGCCAAATACCAGACTGGATGGAAAACAGTTGGCGGTAAACGTAAATAAGAAAAAAAACGGTATTTTCATGGTGTTGTTTTATAAAAAAACGATCTCTAAGCGAGATCGTTTTTTTAATGCTATTTAGATTGAGATTGGAATTGTTTGAATTCTTTCTCTGAACAAAGCACAAAGTGTCCAGGAGTTACTTCTCTAAACTCCACTGGTTCATTAGGCTCGTAGTTATGACTTGCTGGATCATAGGATTTCCGTTTTCGCGTCCGTTCACTAATCGGATCTGGAGCAGGAATCGCTGATAAAAGTGATTGTGTGTACGGATGAAGTGGATTTTTATAAAGTTCATCCGCTGGTGCAAGTTCAACCATTTTACCAAAGTACATAACACCAATACGATCACTAATGTATTTTACCATTGAAAGGTCATGAGCTATAAAAAGATAGGTCAAGTTTTTATCTTTTTGTAGTTTTCTCATTAAGTTTACAACCTGAGCTTGGATAGAAACATCCAATGCAGATATCGGTTCATCGGCAATGATAAATTCTGGTTGAACAGCAAGAGCACGTGCTATTCCGATCCGTTGACGCTGACCACCACTAAATTCATGTGGATAGCGGTTTGCATGCTCTCTGTTCAAACCAACGGTTTCTAAGAGCTCGTACACTTGCTCCATCCGATCTTGCCTAGAATTTGCTAAACCATGAATATCAATTCCCTCGGCAATAACATCCGCTATTTTTAATCTAGGATTTAAAGATGCATAAGGGTCTTGGAAGATCATTTGCATTTTTCGGTTAAAATCTTTTAATTGTTTCTTTGATTTTTTACCATGAACGTTTACTCCATCGTACAAAACTTCTCCATCAGTGGCATCATACAAACGGATAATCGTACGTCCTGTTGTGGATTTACCACAGCCAGACTCACCAACGAGTCCCATTACTTCACCCTTATAGATATCAAATGAAACATTATCAACAGCTTTTACTTCGTTTGCTTTACCCTCATTAAAATATTGCTTTAGGTTTTTAATCTCAAGTAATTTCTCTCTTTGAGCCATTTATTTTCCCCCCTTTTTTCCAGGGAATTGATCTTGACCAGCATTTCCGACTTTGACTAAATCGGCATTGCCAGAAAATTGATTTTGTCGTCTTAGAACTGCAGCTGGTGGTTCAACTTTTGGTGCATCCGGATGCAGCAGCCAAGTTGCCGCATAATGTGTATCAGACACTTTGAAGAAAGGTGGTTCTTGCTCCAAATCAATCTTCATAACAAATGGGTTACGTGGCGCGAACGCGTCCCCTTTTGGTGGATCTAATAAATCTGGTGGTGTTCCTGGAATAGAGAATAGTTCATCATCTTGGGTATCCATATCAGGCATTGAACTGATTAATCCCCATGTATATGGATGCTTTGGATTATAGAAAATCTCATCAGCAGTCCCAATTTCAACTATTTTTCCTCCGTACATAACAGCAACACGGTCGGCTACATTAGCTACTACGCCAAGATCATGCGTAATAAAGATAATTGATGTATCTATTTTCTTTTGCAAATCTTTCATTAATTCAAGAATTTGTGCTTGAATGGTTACGTCAAGCGCAGTTGTCGGTTCATCAGCAATGAGAACTTTCGGGTTACATGCCAAAGCAATAGCGATAACAACCCTTTGCCTCATACCACCGGAGAACTGATGAGGATATTGATCCACACGTAACTCGGCCTTAGGAATACCAACTAGCTTTAATAATTCAATGGCTCTTTCCTTTGCAGCGTGTCTGCTCATGTTTTGGTGTTTTATAAGCGGTTCCATAATCTGGTTGCCAATTTTCATTGTTGGATTTAAAGAAGTCATCGGATCCTGGAAAATCATAGATATATCTTTTCCACGGATTTTTTGCATTTCTTTATCTTTTAATTTTGTTAGATCTTTGCCTTCAAATAGAATCTGGCCACTTTTAATTTCTGAATTGTGTTCAGGAAGTAAACGCATGATTGATTTGGTAGTTACAGATTTACCGGAACCAGATTCACCCACAATGGCTAGGGTTTCACCATTATATAAATCAAAACTTACGCCACGAATAGCTTTAACTTCACCCGAAAACGTATGAAACGAAATATTTAAATCTTTTACTTCTAAAATTTTCTCCATTTACATCCACCTGCCTTCTAATCACGCATTTTGGGATCCAACGCATCACGTAATCCGTCTGCAACAAGGTTAAAGCATACCATGATTAATGCAATCATAATCGAAGGAATAATCATTTGATACGGAAAAGCAATCATTGATTTAAATCCTGCATTTACTAATGTTCCTAAAGATGCATGAGGTTCCTGTAATCCTAACCCGATAAAACTTAGAAATGCTTCAAAGAAAATTGCATTCGGGATGGAAAACATCGTATTAATAATAATTACACCAAACATATTTGGAATCATGTGTTTAAAAATAATAGAAGAATTTGATGCACCTAAGGTTTTAGCTGCCAAAACAAATTCTTGACCTTTAAATTTCAATACTTGCGCACGTACCACACGGGCCATACTTGTCCATCCGGTAATAGTTAAGGCAATAATAATTGGGATAATACCTGGTTTTAACACGAGAATCATTAAAACAACAACAATCAGGTTCGGTATACCAACTATTACCTCAATGACCCTCTGCATTACACTATCTATACGTCCACCTAGATAACCTGAGATGGCTCCATATGCAACCCCAATAGCCATGTCAATTAACGCAGCCATAAAAGCGATAAATAACGATACTTGTGTACCTTTCCAAACACGTGCAAATTGGTCTCGGCCTAAACCATCTGTACCAAACCAATAATAGGCATCCACCTTACGAACTTCATAAGCGTTATATTCGGTACCATCTCTTCTTGACAAGGTACCATCAAACGGAAGCCAGTGAACATCTTCTAAACCTTGTATTCGAGGTGGCAAATTATTATGTTTAGTGTTTTGTGTATCGTAGGAATATGGCGTAATCATTGGTCCAACAAAGGCCATGATAATCATAATAACCAAGATTATCATGCTGACTACAGCACCTTTATTTTTCCGGACTCTTAGCCATGAATCCTGCCAGAAATTTAAACTTGGTTTAGCAATTTTTTCACTTTTTGATGGATCAATATGGACAGGAGCAAACATATCCTTTGAAATAGTTATATCTTTGTTGCTCATTTAGTTTTCCCCCCCGATACACGAATACGTGGGTCGATGATTCCATAAAGAATATCAACAATCAAGATAACTACGATAAATAATACAGCAAATAATATGTTAGTTCCCATAATAACGGGATAATCATTCATATTAATCGATTTAACGAACTGCTCACCGATTCCTGGGATTCCAAAAATTTGCTCAATAACAAGTGACCCAGTCATTAAGCTAACCGCCAATGGCCCTAAAACAGTTACAACAGGAATTAAGGCATTTCTCAAGGCATGCTTAAAGCTAATCTGCCAGCGGCTCGCACCTTTAGCTCTCGCCAAAGTAATATAATCAGACCCTAAAACTTCAACCATTTCAGTACGCATAAAACGCGCTGCAATTGAGATTGGAAACATCGCAAGAGCAATAGTAGGAAGGATCGTATACTCAGGTCCTTTCCATAACATTACTGGCAGCCAACCTAATTTCACCGAAATATAATATTGCATTAATCCAGCAAAAATAAATGATGGGATAGATTTACCAACTACTGCGATAAAAGTAGAACCGTAATCTATCCAAGTGTTTTGCTTTAGAGCAGCAACTACACCTAATAAGATACCTAAAATTGAACCTACAAGCATAGCTTGAAAACCTAATTGTGCAGAAGGTCCAAGACGATTAGCAATAAGTTCTGTCACAGGGGTATTATCAAATTGGAAGGAAACTCCTAAATCCCCTTTTGCCAAGCTCACCATATAGTTAAAATATTGAACAGGCAGTGGGTCATTCAAGCCATATTTATCCAGCAAAATATTTCGCTGAACTTCAGAAAGCTTTTCGAAGTTATTAAAAGGACTACCTGGAATTAACTTCATGAGGAAAAAGGTAAGCGATGTTACGATAAAAAGTGTAATAATCATATAGCCAACACGTTTTAGTATATATTTGACCATGCCTACACCTCCTAATTAATTGAATTTTCGACATCTTACGACAATTCTCATACAGGTAAAAAGAGAGTATATTGGTAAATATACTCTCTTCTTATTTGATTAGTTATAGTTACTATTTTGTGATTTTAATCCACTGGTAACTATAGTCAGGACCAAATGCATGGTGAGCAAAACCTTGAACTTTAGGATTGATTAGTAGGTTAACTGAACGTTGGTAAAGTGGTGCGATTGCCGCATCATCTTCTAACAAGATTTTTTCTGCATCTTGCAGAGCTTTCCAACGATCTTGTGGCTTAGCTACAAGTTCTTCACTAGCTGATTTGATTAACTTATCAAATTCAGGATTGCCATAGCTCATGTGGTTTTGTCCGCCGCCAGTAACCCATAGATCCATGTATGTCATTGGGTCAGCATAGTCAGGTCCCCAACCACCCATTAATAAATCATAATCTTCAGCATCTTCACGAGCGATACGAATTTTGAAAGGAACTGCTTCGATTGTAATTTTTAATCCAGGTAAGTTTTTCTCTAACTGATCTTTAATGAATGCGTCAGTTACTTTTGAAGTTTCAGTATCTTGACCTACATAAGTAAATTTAACTTCTTTAAGGCCAGTTTCTTTAAGACCTTGTTCCCAAAGCTTTTTAGCTTCTTCTTTGTTAGAGCTTAAGTAAGTTCCTGCAGTATCACGGAAATCCTTACCATCTAAGAATGAGAAACCTTTTGGTACAAGGAAATCAGCAGCGATTGATCCGTTTGCTAATACATCATCTACTAGAGCTTTTTTGTCTACAGATAGAGCAATTGCTTTACGGATATTAACATTCTTTAATGCTGGGTTCTTTTCGTTCATTTTTAACCACCAGATAGATGGCTCTTGATAGCGAAGTAAATCTTTTTGTCCTTCAAATTGAGAAAGGATTGCAGCTTGTGCAAGCTTCGGTGTGATATCAGCTTCACCAGCAGTATATGCGTTTGCAGATGCTTGTGGATCTTTAGAAACGTTAAAGTTAATTTTCTCTAAAGTAACGTCCTTTGCATTTACATAATCAGCATTCTTTTCTAATACCCACTCAGTACCAGTAGGACCATCCCACTTAGTCATTTTAAATGGACCATTGTATAGTAGGTGTGTAGCATCTTTCGCATAGTTAGCGCCTTCCGCTTCAACAAACTTTTTGTTTTGTGGGAAGAACAATGGGAAAGTTAAGTAAGATTCGATGTATGGAAGCGGTCTTACTAATGTGATTTCCACAGTATAATCATCTAGAGCCTTAATACCTAAATCTTCAAGTTTTGCTTTACCAGCAACAATTTCAGAAGCATTTTTGATTTTGCCTTCCATGAAGTATGCACCGTATGGAGCAGCAACTTTCGGATCAATTGCACGTTGCCATGCATACACAAAGTCATGTGCAGTTACAGGGTCACCATTAGACCATTTTGTATCTTGTTTTAATTTAATTGTAATAACAGATTTATCATCATTATAAGTTGGTGCAGCTTCAGCAACTCCAGGAATAACTTTTTGGTCTGGATCTAAACGATATAAACCTTCGTTTGTAGCATTTAACATTGTGAAGCTCAATACGTCTTGAGACATTACGCTGTCCATAGAAGGAATTTCTGCAGACTCAAGAACATTCAGAACTTGCTCATCAGCTAATGCAGTTTCTTTAGTTCCAGTGTTATTTTTGCCTTCATTTTCCTTGCCTTCATTCTTGTTTCCGCCTGAACATGCTGCTAGGAACATGCTAAGAACTAGTGATAGTACTAAAAGTAGTGAAAGTTTTGATTTCTTCACTAGTAGACCTCCCTTTTCTATTATTCTGAAAAATTACTACATTCTCTATTATACATATTTTCAACTAATTGTACATTATTTTTTTGAATTTTATTTACAGATTCGCAACAATCTTTACGTTAACATTACATTTTACTG
>NZ_JBALOS010000204.1:0-2830 GCF_036962765.1 Neobacillus drentensis | reverse complement strand
TCTCTACATCCATAAACATCTCAATAACTGTACGTATTTCTATTTTTTCGTCATCATTTTCCCCAATTAATTGTTCTATTCCCTCTATATCTAAATTATTCGAATCTTTAAATGAATAAACATTTAGTTGGATATTTTTATGAAAAGCCCTACGTGACTTTTCTCGTGCTTTCATCAATAAAGCAAATGAAGCTAATTGGGATGCTCGATTATCAATATCTAACCCATAAAGATTTTTTTCCAATATAAATTTTGGAATATCACCAGATGGATATCCAGCTTCTTCGTACATTTGATAAAGAAGATCAAAAGCATAGACGAGAATATGACCCGATCCCATGCATGGATCGATAATGGTTATTTCTTCCAGATTAAAGTTTTTATAGCCAATTTTTTTTAGTTGCTGTTTTACTTCATCATCTTGTTCGGTTGGTTCTAAATAGTACTCCATTTTTTCTTTTATGTGGGAGTCAGAATTCAGCTCTAACCATATTGTACCGAGTGAATTTTCAACCATGTATTTTACAATCCACTTAGGAGTGAAAAGCTGAGTTGCTGCAGGAATATCATATTTTCCAATTTTTTTGTTATTCTTTAGGTTCGCGAATACTTTATCTTTTGGTTCAGAATTATAAAATTGATACATCCACCCAATAACCTCTACTTCATGAAAACTTTCAGATAAAGCCTGGGTTCGAGTTAATTTGCTAATTATGGATTCACTATCTAATAAAAAGTCAGGAAGCAGTAATTCTGTGTAATCATTTATTTTTTCAAATAGAAATGGAAGAATTTTATTAAGAGCATTACATTGGGCTATAAATAGTTTTCTGTATGCTTCCTCAGTTTTTCCTTGATAGATATAATCCTTTATTACCGTAATATCAACGTCCAAGTCCACTGTTTCGTATAAAGTTAAAATATCAGGTTCTGCTTTGCCTGTTTTACTCGAGAGAATATTGACACGACTTGGAAGGTAATCGTGCACTTCCATATAGCGGATAGCAATGATTCTGTTAAACCAAGTATACGCAGCCTCTTCGAGTAGTTGCTCATATCCTTTTGTTTTCAATTGAGATGCCAGTGAATTAAAAGCAGATTTCATTTGTAATGGGTAACCTGTTCCGTTTACAAAAACCTGACCAAACTTTTCTTCCATTTTTAAATCATTTTTTTCATCAATACCAAAAATCTTTGCACGTAAAGCTACTTTTTCAAGGAGGTCCCTCCGTGCAGAGATAGCGAAATTTTTTAAATCAGTCTTGTTCATGCTTTACCTCCAATAATCAGATCCGTAAATGTATACCAGTGAAATCCAATCTATCTTCCTGCTTTTTGAACAATAATTTTATCTCCCTTAACCTCATAAAAATAAAGACTTTTCCAAATTGGTTTAAAATCCTCAAGAATTAGTTCGTCTATA
This sequence comes from Neobacillus drentensis, assembly GCF_036962765.1. GTDB lineage: Bacteria > Bacillota > Bacilli > Bacillales > Cytobacillaceae > Neobacillus > Neobacillus drentensis_C. Next base: position 1,407 of record NZ_JBALOS010000204.1, on the reverse strand, counting down.
AGCTGATCAATATTAGGTGTTACAATGATAAACCTTGTCTCACCATTTGGTTCTTCACTTATAAAGTCTGCCATCCCAAATGCAGACTGTAATGCAATATTGATCCTTCCTTCATTTAACTCAAAGGATTCAATAAGATTGTGATATATTGATGGAATCACTCTCCGGTTTTCTGTACCACTTGGTACTAACCTAAATTGCAAAAGGTTATGGACCGGCTTTAGGAGTATCGTTTTTTCTCTTTCAGTTTCTTCAAGTCGTTCCTGACTTTTCTCTTCCAATTCCTCAATTTGAGTAAATGTTTGGTTGATTAATGCCGTATTTTTCCCATCGTAATTCTCCGCTCGATAACGTTCCAATCGTTCATTTAATATGTTCATTTGCTCATTAAATGAATTTCGAAGGAAAACGTTTCGTCGATTGGTATATTCTTCTCTTTCCCGCTGAACTCCACGAAGCATTTTACGAGCTCTTTTTATTATCTCCATCCTAAAAGACTGGTCTAATTCAATACCAACCTTTATAATTTCCAAGTTCGTACTGAATAAAAAATATGGAGATATTTCAAGCCACGTTCCATTATTCGATTTTCCAATCATTATCAGCTGTTGCTCGAGGATTCGACCTGTTCCATCAATAATCGTTACTCGATTTATTTCTACATTCAATTCTTCTTGTATTGGAAGTTTCGCCTCGAAAGAAGGAATAATTATCTGTTGTAACTTTCTTTCTGACAATTCCAGTGCTAATTTAAATAAAGGATGGTCAGTATGAATCATTGGGGTAGAATCAGTTTCTTTTTTTTCATTCAAGGTAAAGCGAAGCGATTCTTGACTAGGAAGAATAATTTTATTCTTCCTTGCAAAATCCCGTAAATTTTTTGGAAAACGATCGATTCTGACCAACGTTTCATCTTGAGAAAGAGAAATTCTTGTCCTTGTTGTAGATAGTGCATCAAGAACAAAATTCCCATATGAACGTAACGGCAGACTTCTTATAGATAATTCATCAAATAAACGCTTTGCACCCGGAAGGTCAAAGCTCCCCTGATCTAGTCGTTCCTGTGCTGCCATATCCAATAATCGCTTATGCTCTTGGGAGATTGACTTTTCCATTCGTTCAATAATTTCATCGATATTCTGGCGTCCTTCAATAGCTTCTTCCATAATTGATGCCAAATCTGCTGATTGTTCTTCCAACACATCTCCAATAAAATCATATACTTGTTCTTGCCCCAAATCTTCACGCATTTGTTCCATTTTAGCCAACAAACGAGTTAAAACTTCACCTTCAAGAGTGTTAACCGCAACAAGGTTGAATACAAATACCTCATTTTTCTGTCCAATTCGATGAATCCGACCCATTCTTTGTTCAAGCCGATTCGGATTCCATGGAATATCATAGTTT